>CAYOCN010000006.1:0-18134 GCA_964402525.1 uncultured Candidatus Saccharibacteria bacterium
TGAAGTTGGAAAATATTTAAATAGCAAACCAAATTCAAAAAATTTTAAAGTTGTAACAATGACAAAAGCTTATAGCTTAAAACCTTTTATTTCAGGCACCACTTATGGCCACGAAGAATCTATGCCCGCCAATACAAAAATAAATTATTTAGTAACAAATGATTACTGGCTAAACTTTTACGGCAACCCAACGTATTTTGATAAATGTACAAAAGAAAAAACTATTTATTATCACAACGTATTATTTTGGGATATTTATAAATGCAATTAAAAAAACTAAGTAATAACTTTTGGGGATTTTTAATATTAGGCGTGGTTTTATGGCTAGGTTTTTCATTTCTCACATACAAACAATATGGAATAACCGCTGATGAGGAAATTGAATATAAAAGTGGCAAAGCCTTAGTTCAATATTATCTAACCTTAAAAGATCCAATAAACGCGGGAATTAGTGAAAGACAACTCCCAACCAAAAGCCCCTACTTTAGACTTTATCCTGCTATTTTAGGTTTGCTAAACCCAACAGGATATTATGAACACTTTCATTTGTTAAATATGCTTTTCGCTTTGGTTTTATTTGTAATTTTTTATATGTGGTTATTTTATGAATATAAAAGCTCATTAATAGCTTTTGCAGGGGCTTCACTCATTTTTTTAGTACCAAGGTTTTTAGGTGATATTCCAACCAACACCAAAGATTACCCATTTGCAGTTATGTACTTTTTATCTTTAGGACTTATATATTTTGCTGATAAATTAAAATTCAAAGGCAAATGTGCCATATTGGGCGTGGTTTTTGGAATAACTCAAAGCTTACGAAGTTTAGGTTTTACTTTATATGTTGGATTTAAAAAACCTTCCAAACAATTATTTATCACAATAGCCATATCTTTTTTAACAATGTTTCTACTATTTCCATACTTTAGAGTGAATTTTCCTGAAAGTATTTTTTCCTTAGCCACAAACGCTTCAAAATTTGCAAACTGGAGTAACACAATATTATTTATGGGCGACTACTTAACAAAAGAACAACGACCTCAAATATATCTTCCTGTGTGGATAGCTATAGCAACACCACTTTTCGTACTAATTCCATTTTTACTTTCGTTTTTTGTGAAAACAAAAACCACCACAAAAAGAAAAGACCTTTATACATTAATGCACTTAATGTTTGTAACAAACCTGCTTCTATACTTTTTAGTAAAACCCGTCATTTACAACGGATTGCGCCACTTTTTATTTTTATTACCAATAATGACTTTTACCGCCTACATTTTTATTGTCGACATTTTAACCACTTTAAAAAACAAAAAATTAAAATTGAGCGTGGTTTTAGTTTTAGCGATAAACATAACATTAGTAGTATTTTCAATGATCAAACTACATCCCTACGAATATTTATATTTCAATGAATTAGTTGGAGGTATTAAAGGTGCTCAAAATAAATTTGAATTAGATTATTGGGGTTCTACTTATAAAGAAGCTTCAGAATGGTTGCGTGATAATGCCACACCAAAATCCAAAGTCTATGCATGTAATATGTCTTATGCGGTGCAATACTATTCTCAAGGGAAATATGAAGTAGTATCAAATGGAAAAGATGCCGACTACATTATGTGCGATATTGATAACGACAACCTAAACAAGTACAAATATCCAGTAGTTTATGAAGTAACTAGAAATTCCACAACACTAAATAGAGTAAGAAAAGTGAACTAATTAGTGCTAAAATAGTAACAATGCTAGTCTACATAGCCTATAAATACACACATATAAAAGATAAAGACGCCCTAAAAGAACAATTAAAAGTAATATCAGAATTAATAAGAGCCACCGGAAATAAAACATTTTTACTACTTAGAGATGTTAAAAAATGGGGTCACGAACACACTCCAATGTTTCAAACAGTTCCCCATATATTTATTAATATATTAAAATCCGACGTAGTTTTTGCTTTTATATCAAGCGAAGTTCCTAGTAGTGGTTTAGGATTCGAACTCTTATGTGCCACTTTATTAGGTAAAAGAAAATTGATAGCAGTTAAAAATGGTATAGATGTTAAATATAAGAATAACAAAAATACAAGCGTATTCACCTTTAAAAGCATTGATGATTTGGAAAAACAGATAAAAGAACAGTTATCTAAATAAGATTTGTGTTAAATGTAACTCAAAAAGATTTATCTATTATAAAATCTGCAAATATAACTACTGATGAAGTTTTTTTGTGGGCAAATTCCTTATATACAAACGTATCTTATCTAATTCCAACCGAAATAGTAAACTGGTTAATTAAAATACAACTTGAAGCATTTGAAAAAGCAACAACCACTAAAAACAAAAGTCGAATTTTATATAAAATTTACCACACAAATACATGTATTTTGGCGGGTATGGATATTATAAAAAATACACCTGAAATAGAGTGGAACATGCTTCTTGCACAAACCATTTGTCTACTTCATGACACGGGAAGATTTCCTCAAGCAGTCACAGGAACTTTTATTGACAAACAAGCTCCATTTGATCACGCAGAGATGGGGGTAGAGATGATAAGTAACTCAATTCAATTGAATAACCTATTTACAAAAAATAATATCGATAAAAATACGGTTGTAGAAGCGGTTAAAAATCACAATAAACTCAAGTATAAAGGAACTAACATTTACGCAAAATTCGTAAGAGATGCGGACAAACTGGCTATAGTAAGATGGCCGGATCCTTGGTTACTTTGGAAAGATTTTGAAGGTAACATTACATTATCTAAAGAAACACTTGATGACTATTTAGATGACGGATTGATTTTAAATGACAACGTTAAAACAAAGTCAGATGTAGTGTTATCAACATTATCTTGGGAAAAAGACTTTAATTTCAAAGCTACGTCGGTGTTTTTTAAGGAGGAAGGCATAAAAAATTGGCTATTAAACCAACTTATAACCTTAAATCCAGGCATCGACATTAAAGTATTTGAATAATACAGGGTTATTTGTGTATAATGGGATGCTATCAGTTGTGTTGAGGGGGCGTAGCTCAGTGGTAGAGCAGCGGCCTTTTAAGCCGCGTGTCGTGGGTCCGATCCCCACCGCCCTCACCAATTAACTTTATTTACCAAAACATCATACACAGGTTTAGGCTTTAAATTATCATCCAACAACCCAAAGTAGTTTTCAGGTGTAGCAAATTCGTAGGAAAAATCTTTAGTATCAGAAAGTTGCCAAATAAATAATGTTATATCGTTTTTGGCACAAAGTTTGTAATACCACACATAAAGCTCTGCTATTTCTTTTTGACTTAAATGCACCCAACGAGGACTTATACCAAATTCATTGAACCAAATTGGCTTCTTTGAAAATTCCTTAACAGTAGAAGTAATTATTTTAAAGTTTTCAGTCATTTTGTTTTTAAACCACTCAAAATTGTGCAACGAGAAGTAACAATCAGTAAAATAAGGATGAAATGCTACTATATCAAAATTGCCATCCCCAAACTCTTTTGCGTAATCCGTAAAAAAGTGGGTTTTATGGCCATAAATCATTGAATCAACTTCGTTTCCACAAATCCCACCAAAAACAACTTTTGCATTTTTATCCATAGTTTTTATTAAACTAGAAGCTTCTGATAATAAGGTGTGGTATTCCTTTGGGTTAGGGCCTCCTGGCCAAAATCTTCGTAAATTAGGTTCATTCCATATTTCCCAATGATTTATATATTTGGAATATTTTTTAACCACGTTTTTAACAAATTCTAAATAAGCGGTTTTTATTTGCAAAACAGGTAAATATTTTCGCTCAGGATAAAAAACATTTAATAAGGTTCCGGGTGGAATGCTAGCTAATAATCCCAAAACATTAATATTATTTTCAAAACATTTTTTTAAAAAATATTCGTAGTTATTTATAGAATTTGGAAAATTAAAGTCAAACTCTAGTCTTATCCAACTAACACGTAATTCATTTAATCTTTCGATTAAAGTATCACAAGTGGAATTATCGATATTTTTTAATACAACGTTTATTCCAAAGTTTGGAAGTTTTTTAGAGATATTTTTTGTAACTACCATTTTTAAAAGCAACCCAAGCTTTAAAATTACCCCACTCTTTATAAATAGTGTAGGCAGCATCAATATTTTCTTTGCAATTTTTTAACTTGTCCTTACCACCAAATCTTTTCCAGTGAATTTTATTTATTTGAGCTACACCCACATCGTTTGTTTTATTGGTTCTACCACAGGAAAGACCACTTTCAGCCATAAAAATAGCTTTAGCCTTTTGAGCATCTTTTGGTTTATTACCCCATTTTTTATCAATATATCTTTTGATTTTGCTTTTACTCCAGTTTTTATCACCTGCATTAAACTGTTCCGCATAAACAGTTGAAAAATTTGAAACACAAAATAGTAATGATATTAGGAATAAAAACTTCGTAGGCATATTACTATAATACCAAATTAAATATATAACCCATAATCATAATTCCAATCATAGTAATACCAAAAAACATGGCCAGTAATTGCCCTCTCATTACTTTTTTTAGAATCATAGCTTCAGGAATTGAAACCGTAACAATAGCAGTCATAAAAGATAAAGCTGTGCCTAGTGGAACACCTTTTCCAACCAACGCTTCCATTACAGGAATAACACTAACCGAATTTGCATATAAAGGAGCACCAATTAACGTGGCCAAAGGAACGGTCCACCACGTTTTAGCAGATAAATATTTTTCAACTAAAGAAGCCGGAACAAAACCATGAATTAAAGCACCAATTCCCACACCTAAAATTACATAAGGAAAAACGTTTTTAGTTATAGTAAAACCATCTTCCCAAAAATATTTAATTAAATCCTTAAAAGGTAACATTTCTCCTCCATTGTCCATTTCTAGTTGTTGGCGTGACTTAAACTTTAAAAGTTCGGGCTTAACATATTTGTCTAAATGTAAACGTTGAATTAAAAACCCACCAAAAACCGCCACCATAATACCGATTACGTTATAAAGTATTGTAACTTTCCAACCAAACATCGCGGGAAAAAGATATAAAGAAGATTCATTAACAAGCGGAGAACTTATTAAAAAAGCAAATGTAACGCCCAAAGGTATTCCTGCACCCACAAAGCCAATAAACAAGGGAATTGAAGAACACGAACAAAATGGCGTTACAACACCTAAAAAAGCAGCAAACAAATAATCCAAACCATACCAGCGACGTTTCGCTAAAATGTCTCGAACTTTTTCCATAGGAAAATAGTAACGAATAATAGCCATTACATAATTAATAACCACTAAAAGTAAACCTATTTTAAGAACATCGTAAATAAAAAAATTAATCGTATCACCCAAATAAGAATGTGGAACTATATTAAACAATTTATAAGTCACTAAATCAGCAAAAAGTTGGAGTGGTTTGAATATATCCATGAATTAGCACATACCCCCACAGCTACATTTTTTAACTTCATTAGTAATAGTTGCACCAGAAGTTATAGCCTTTTTAATTTTTTCAACATCAGGAGAAAAACCTATCATTGCAGGTTTACCATTTACAACAAGAACAGGGCTAGTCATTATTCCCATTTCAATAATTTTTGAAACATCTGTAATATACTCAACCTCAGCGGATAATTTAATATCAGCCACTACTTTTTTAGTTAACTCAAACAATTTTTTACAAGTGGGACAACCGGAACCTAAAACTTGAATTTTCATAGAAAATCCTTTCCTAAACTAAATTAAATACTGAATCTGTAATTTCCTTACCGAATTTTGTTAAAAAATAATAAACACGCAAACCACGTTTTTCGTTATCAACCAAGTTTGCATCTTTAAGATCCTTTAAATGGTGCGATGTTAAACTTTGAGATAAAGATAAGTGTTCAATTAATTCACATACACAATGTTCGTTTTGACGAAGCATACAAAGTATTTGAAGACGAGATGTATCGTTTACAACTTTTAAAATTGTGACTATTTTAGATATTTTATTAATTTCCAAAGAGTTTGAAATGCAACAGGTACATGAACCAGTATTCATATTAGTAGAGTAAGGGTTGGAATAGGTAGAGTCAATAAACTTCCAACTTAACACCCTACATAAACTGAGGTATCATAAGAATTAGTAAATATTTTTAAGGAGGTCTTTTATATGGCAACAATTAAACTGCCAAATCTTACTCTTAACAAAAATTTGTTATCAAATGTTTTGGCAATTACTCTTATAATAGGTGTTTCTGGTAGTTTAGTTTGGATAGGGTATTTGTTAAGTAACAAATTATCTAGAAACGACAAACAATCTATTACTGTAACCGGAACCGCAATATCTGACAAATCAAATAAAATAGCTACATTTAGCGCAAATATCACTACAAAAAATTTAGACAAGAAAAAAGCTGTTGAAGAACTTAATACCACTTCAAATACTGTAATGGAAGCTATTAAAAAGTTTGGTATCGATGCAAAAGATATAAAAACTAATTATTTTAATGTTTATCAAAACTCCGAATGGAATCCAACAACGCAACAATCAAAAATGACAGACTGGTCCGCAAATGTAACGGTAGACGTTAAACTCAGAGATGTTACAAAAGCAGGAGAATTTGGAACATTACTAGCCACATTGGACACTTCTTATATAAACGGTCCTAACTTTACTTTAGATCCAGATCAAGCCAAAAATAATGACTTATTAAAAGCTGCAATCGAAGATGCAAAAGCTAAAGCAGAAAATATGGCCATTACCACAGGTAGAAAACTTGGAAAAGTGTTAAAGATTGATGAAACTAACGGTACTAGTGAAATTATGCCTATGTTATATAAAGGCGCTGTAGATGTCGCAGGCGATGGTTCGACAATACCAATGGAAGCTGGAACATCAGAAGCATCCAAGAGCGTAACTGTAACGTTTGAACTTAAATAACAATGTCTATTTTCGTTGGGGTACTTAATTTGATATTTTTAGTGGCAGTAGGAGGAATCGTAAGATTTATTCTAGTGCCATTTATGTCAGTTCATAATCCAATAATAGTAAATGTAAGTATGTTTTCAACTTTTATGTTGGGAATTTACTTATTAAGAGAAACCGCAAAAATAATAGCTAGTACAACATCGATACTAAAAGATAGAACTGATATAGCAAGTGGACTACTTCAATCAATAGGAACAGCCTTTCCAGATATGGTAATAGGTGTAATAGCAGCCATCATGAGTTTAAAGTGGTCACACGTGGATCCGGTAAGATCAATAAATTTGGCAATAATAGCAGCTAGCACCACGTTTGGGTCAAATATTTACAACGTTTTTTATGCTGTTTGGTGCATATACAGACAAAACATTGCCAATAGAAAAGGTAGAATTATTTCAATGATTCCTTTAACTGGAATAGCGGGTTTAGTTAGACCGATAAAACTTCACAAAGTAAAACCAAAAATAGAAGAATTTGATACAGCTATTCAAATAATGGGAGCTTTATCCTTTTTAACCGCTTTAGTAGCTATTGTAATGGTACTTTTTGGAAAAGTATTAGTGGTACCTTTAGGCATTTCGGGAGACCTATATCGATTAACAAGACCGTTGGGATTTGTAGTTTTAGCTGTCTGCATATGGATAATGTTTAAATATCGTAAAAACAAAGCCGAAGAAGAAAATTATGATATAGGAAATGTATATGTAACGTTACCCACGGCAAGAATAGTAATAGATTTGGTGGCTTCAGGAATAATAATATTACTGGCAGCAGAAGCAATTATAAAAAGCATAAGTTTATTTGCAGACATAACTAAGCTACCTTACGTATTAGTAGGTGTTTTAACCGCTCTAATAGGCTGCCTTGGAGAAATAATGGTAATACATAGCTTTACAGTCAATCCAAACGGACGCGTAGCAGACGCGATTATAGGTGTGGCCATGGATAATGTGGTAACCACAATGGGAGCAGCTTTTGTTGCAATATTAGGTGGAATCTTTTTAGGAAGTGAAGCTCTTATAGTGATTTTTGTATTAATACTCTTAGCAAATACCTTACTAGTACAACAGATATCAAATCTTAAAAATTATTATTTAAGGGATTAATTACAAAGTAACCTACGATTACTTAAGTTCTTTAACGTTTTTAGCTTCTTTACCTTTTTTATCTCTTAAGTAATAAAGTTTAGCTCTTCGAACTTTTCCTCTTTTCATCACCTTAATGCTCTCAATGTTAGGTGAATATAAAGGAAATATTCTCTCTACACCAACGTTATCAGCGCCAATTTTTCTAACAGTAAAGGTTTTTGACATACCTTCGCCTCTTTTAGAAATTACGATACCTTCAAATGGTTGTAATCTTGTTTTGTCGCCTTCAATGATTTTATAAGAAATTCTAACGGTGTCACCAGCTCTAAATTCAGGAACAGTTTTTTCTTCTTTTGCAGATTTTGTTGGCTCTATAGCTTCTTCTACAACTTCTTCAGTGGTAGTAGGAGTTTCCTCAGCAACATCACCAGTATTAGCGGTTGTTGCGTCGCCATTTACTTGATCTTGAGTTGTATTTTTATTTTGTTCCTCTGACATACCTGAGTAGATTACCAAATTTATTTAATTTATTCAATGGTTTCAACCTTTCTTGACTAAAACCTTTACAGGAGACTTGACCTGAATATCTACTAAATCTTTTTTAATACTAACATTCACAGCGTCTCCGGCCTCTAGAGTACCAGAAATAATGCGTTCAGACAAATTATTCTCAAGTTCTTTTTGAATAAGTCGTCTTAAAGGACGAGCACCATACTCATCGTTATAGCCTTCTGTAGCAAAATAGGATATAGCATCATCAGTAACATTTAGGGTTATATTTTGTTCTTCCAATAGAGCAATAGTCTTTTTCATGAATCTGGTAGCTATTTGCTTGATATCATCCAACGATAAATTGGTAAACGTAATGATCTCATCAATTCTATTCAAAAACTCAGGTTTAAAAGCTTCTTTTAGTATTGATTGCATTTTTCTTCTAAAGTTGTTGGTGTTATCTTCTTTGGAAGAATTTTTATCACGGTCAAAGCCAATAGTTTGGCGACGTAACAAATCAGAACCCACATTGGAAGTCATTATTATTATCGTATTCTTAAAATCCACAGTTCTACCTTTACTATCTGTTAAACGACCATCCTCCATTATTTGTAATAAGGCGTTGTAAGTATCTGGATGAGCTTTTTCTATTTCATCGAGTAATACAATAGAAAATGGCTTTCTTCTAACAATATCAGTTAAGTTTCCACCTTTTTCGTAACCAA
Organism: uncultured Candidatus Saccharibacteria bacterium; assembly: GCA_964402525.1. Lineage (GTDB taxonomy): Bacteria > Patescibacteriota > WWE3 > UBA101185 > UBA10185 > CAYOCN01. The sequence goes on from CAYOCN010000006.1 coordinate 9,263, forward strand.
TATATCCTGGAGGGGCACCAATTAATTTGCTAACTGAATGCTTTTCCATGTACTCACTCATATCAAGTCTAATCATCAGGTCTTCATCGCCGTATAAAGATTCAGCTAAGGCTTTAGCCAATTCAGTTTTACCAACACCAGTAGGTCCTAAAAATAAAAAGGTACCAATGGGTCGCTTTGGATCTTTTAAACCGGCACGGGCTCTTCTAACAGCTTCCGCAACCACTTTAACAGCTTCGTCCTGGCCAACAACTCGTTCTTTAATTTTTTCTTCGAGTTTTAATAAACGTTCTCTTTCGGCCACATTTAGTTTTTCCAAAGGAATACCGGTGGCACGAGAAACCACTTTAATAACATCATCTTCCGTAACATCAGGAGTTTCTTCTAATTTAGTTCTTGTCCAGATATTAACAAGCTCCGTTTTCACTGATTCTAATTCCTTTATTTTTTCTTGAATATCTTTCTTTTCAGGTTCAGACATTTTTGAAGCACGAACTTTATCTTTTAAAGAAGCTATCTCTTCTTCCACTTTTTTTAGATTTTCTGGTTCTTTAATTTGAGAAAGTCTAACCAAAGCACAAGCTTCATCAATTAAATCTATAGCTTTGTCAGGTAAAAACCTATCACTTACATATCTATCACTCATTTTTACAGAGGTTTTGATTGCTTCATCGGTAATCTTAACGTTGTGATGTTTTTCATATCTTTCACGTAAACCTTTAAGAATCGCAATTGTGTCTTCAGCGGTAGGCTCATTAGTCATGATTGGTTGAAATCTTCTTTCTAATGCTGCATCTTTTTCAATATATTTTCGATATTCATCAATTGTTGTAGCACCAACCATTTGTAGTTCACCACGAGCTAATGCAGGTTTTAAAATATTAGCGGCATCCATAGAACCTTCGGCACTTCCAGCCACTACAACAGTGTGTAATTCGTCTAAAAATAGAATAATTTGTCCGTGTGCACTTATTACTTCTTCAATAATTTCTTTTAAACGAGATTCAAACATTCCTCGATGAGAAGTCCCTGCAATAATTGAGGCTAAATCAAGCATAAAAACTCTTTTACCTCGTAGTGGTTCGGGAACTTGACCATCAACAATTCTTTGAGCCAAACCTTCAACAATAGCGGTTTTTCCCACACCAGGATCTCCAATTAACACAGGGTTATTTTTTGTACGTCTGGATAAAATATGAATAACACGTTCAATTTCCATCTGTCTCCCAATTACAGGATCAAGTTTTCCTTCACGAGCCATTTGTGTTAAGTCGCGACCAAATTTATCAAGTTTTGACGCAGTAGTTGAAATTTCTTTCATGGTTTCGTTATAACAATTTTCACATAAAGCCATATAGACCTGACGGCCATCTATTATTTTAGTTACAGGGATTTGCGCGGGTTTTTGTCCGCATCTTTGACACATTACCATAGGAATTTATTCTATCAGATTAGCAAACGGATGGGAAGAGTGATATTGTTATGGGGTTACAACTTGTATGTAGATAACCCCAAAATCAAAACTTAAATGACAGAACGCTCAAATTCATCTAAAATTTTTTTTAGTTCCTCTTTAGAGGGACTACCCAAAATAATTCGGACAACTCTCAACGTTGCCTTAAAAATCACAACGTACCCATAATCTATGGATAGGGTAGGTCCAATATAATACTGATTTCCTACTAACACGATAGTGTTGTACATTAAAATTCTCCTTTCTACGAACATTAGTGTTCCCAAACATCTCCAACAAAAGGTTCGGATTCAATGGGAACTTTTGTGATAAAGAGCTTAGCAGCTCTTACCATTTCATCAGACTGTATTATAGCCCAATTTTCAGCCTGGTCAAACCTTACTTCGGAAACTATTTCATCATGAACTGTGTGAGTTAAACCACCATCAACACCTTCTTTTTTAAACCTGTCATGTAAAAACACTAAAGCATATTTAACAGCATCGGCATTTGTACCTTGAATAGGGTGGTTTTTAGCCTGTCTTTCAATACTTCCCACTTTCTTTTTATAGTCAGGATCATTAGCATCTGGTTTAAGATACCATCGTTTTCTACCTGCCGGTGTGGAACTCCAGCCTTTTTTAACTGCACTTTTAGCCATATTTGAAAGAAAATCTCTAACACTTGGGTAAGAAGCAAAATATCTGTCCATCATTGTAGCGGCTTCTTCTTTGCTAACACCAATTTGGGCGGCTAATCGCCCCGGACCCATTCCATACATTAAACCAAAGTTTATAGCTTTAGCCGCTTGTCTTTTGTCAGGATATTTCTTTTTAAAATCATCCGTATATTCCAAATTAAACATTAAAGCGGCTGTATAGGAGTGCAAATCCAAACCTTCACGTAAAGCGTGAATAAAATTAGCGTCACCTGATAAATCAGCCAAAATTCGCATTTCAAACGAAGAATAGTCAGCAGTAACTAAACTGTAACCTGGAGCAGGATTAAAACAAGTTCTAAACGGAGCCTCCGCAGAATTTCGGGGAATTTGTTGAAGGTTGGGGTTATTACAAGAAAATCTTCCAGTTGCCGCACCTAATTGATTAAACTCCGGATGTAACCGCCCTGTGACAGAATTAACTTTTTCCAACAATGAATCTCCAAAGGCTGAAATTAATTTTTCATATTTTCTGTAGTCTCTTAATATATTAGCCACCGGATGATTTACCATTTCTAAAAAGGCGTCACCTGTGGAGGGCATTGCTACTTTTAATTTATTGTTAAAAAGATTCATTAACTGAACCTGACTATTAATGTTAATTGGAGGGACAGAGTTACCAAATAAATCCATGGTATTAGTTGTATAAAGGGGCTTAATTGCTGCAAAAAAATTATCCGCAAAAGTGGTACGTTTCAACTTTAAATCAGCAATAATAGTTCGCCATTTTTCAACATCAATGTAGACGCCGCGGTATTCCATTTCGGCAACAACTTTTGTTGTGGCAAACTCAAGTTTAGCAATATTAACTAAATTTTCTTTGCTTAGTTTTTTTAGTTGTTCATCAAAGATAGGAAAAAGTACCAAAGTATCCAAAGCTCCGTAAGCAAGCTGTTCTTCGGTAAACTTTTGATGTTGCATACCTTCAAAAGTTTTTCTAACAGCTTTATCCATTGATAAATTCAAATACCTTCTAACCAGTTCTTTAAGAGAAACAAAGCCACTACCAAGTCCTGCTGTTAAGATACCTTCGGCAAGCAAGGTATCATAAATATTCACCATATCAACATTTGTGTGGCGTTTTAGAAATTTATAGTCAAATTTGGCATTATGAAGAATTTTAATTATTTTTGGATTTTCCAATAATTCTTTATAACGAAGCACTTTTTTCAAATCTATTTCGCGGGCATCAATGATATAACTAATTTCATCAGTACCTATTTGTACCGTTAATAAAGTGTCAAAATAAGCATTAAGACCTGTAGACTCAACGTCAACTCCAATAGCTTTTTGGGTTTCTAAATGCTCCAATACCTTGTTTAATTGTTCAAGGTCGGTTACATATTCATATTTAGGGGTATCATAGTTAAATTTCAATTCCACAGAGTTATCTTAGCAGAGATTCTAAAATTTTTAGAGTTTTCAATGGTTACGAAAAAATGAAATAAGTGTATATGTTGTAAGTAAGAGAAAGACTAATCCAATGTTCACATGAAAAGGAGTTTGACATGTCTGATAAACGATCGAGTAATCAAAGTGAGAATGATAAGTTTAACAATGCGGCGAACGCTGCGGGATTATCCAGAGACGAAAAAGATCGATTACATCGTCAATTGGAAAATGATCCAGAAAAAGATGGAAAAACTTTCAAAGAATTAAAGGAACTGGCCGAGGAACTCAAGAAAAAGTAGCAATTTCCCAGGGGAAGTTTATTATTAAAACAATAAGCTTCCCAACCTATCTATATGATACAAACCATTCAAGAAATAACACAACCTTTTTTAAATAAAAAATGCTGGCACATTGGAAGAAGTTACGGATCCATGTTGATATTAGATTTTGGAAAAAAAGTGGAAGATATATCACCAGAATGGGGTTTAACAATTGAAACAGCAAACTGGTTTCTAAAAAACAATGATGAAGAAGTTGTAAATGGAGAATCGGATAAGAAAGATATAGATTCAAATATTCAAATATTAAAAGATAGATCGATTGAAAAAATCGAAATTATAAATAACCAAACTATCTTTTTCTTTGATGAAAAAATATCTTTAGAAGTAAATCAAGACATTGAAAGAGAACAATGGATGTTATTTACACCTGATAAAATGGTACTTTCAATGGGTCCGAGTGATAAATGGACTTTTGAACCTTCAGATAAAACTGTAAATTAAGCTAACTTTTCAACCAATAAATTATTAATGGCCGGAGCACTTGCTTTACCTTTTGTTTCACGCATAGCCATACCGATTAAAAATTGCATAGCAGATTCTTTACCTTTTTTGTAATCAGCAACAGCACTTGGATTAGCAGCCAATACTTTAGAAATTGCTTCATCTAATATATCTGTATCAACAATTTTATTTGTGGTTTCTTTTAACAAGTCCTCAATTTGCTCAAGTGAGTAAGAAGGATATTTAATAAGTTGTGTGGCAACGGTACTTGGAGCAAAACCACCTTTTAACAAGGTAATAAATTTTTCAGTCATACCAAGTTCAACCACATCGCGAGCCAAATCCTTGGAAATTTTGTAGTCGTTAACAAAATGTGTAATCGTATTAAAAGGAAATTCAACGCCAGAAACTTGCTTTTTCAAATCCTCCAAGTACAAATCGGTAAATTCCATGGGTGGAATATCTGGTTCGGGGAAATAACGATAATCGTGAGCTTCCTCTTTACTACGCTGTGCTACGGTTTTTCCGGTTTTTTCGTTGTAACCTCTATTTTCCTGAACAACCACTCCCCCACCGTCCAAAATTTCTTTTTGTCTAACAATTTCAGCCAAAACAGCTTTTTCCATGAATTTGAATGAATTGATGTTTTTTACCTCCACTTTATATTTTGGTAATTCATCAGCTTTTTCCATTTCTTCAGTTCGTAAAGAAATATTAGCTTCAAGCCTCATGTGCCCTTTCTCCATGTCAGCTTCGCTAACATTTAAAGTCTTAATTATTTGTTGCAAGCGTTTACAAAAATCAACAGCGTCTGTGGTGTTTGTAAATATTGGCTTTGTAACAAGTTCCATTAGCGCCATTCCACCTTTGTTGTAGTCAACTAAAGTTTTTCCCACTTCATGAAAAGATTTGGCGGCATCTTCTTCCAAATGGATTCTTTCTATTTCAGCTCTTTTCCCACTTTCTAGGTCTAAGTATCCTTCACCACACAGAGGTTGTTTGTATTGGCTTATTTGATAACCTTTTGGTAAATCTGGATAAAAATAATGTTTGCGGTCAAAACGTGAATTATTATTTAATTTACAATGTAGTGATGTTCCAAGCAGTTGTGTTTTTTCAACAGCTTCTTTATTAGGAACTGGTAAGGCTCCAGGTAATCCCAAACAAACAGGACACGTATGTGTGTTAGGTTCAGCTTTCCAAATGTCCGCATCACAACCACAAAACATTTTCTTAGCAACTTTTGGTTGCATGTGTATTTCTAAACCTAAAACTAATTTGTAATTTCCTAACAATTCTTTTTCGGTCATATTAATAATCAATATTTCTTAAAACTAAGTGTTCTGGAATAATGCCATCTCCATAAGACAACATAAATTCAACAGCGCGAACAGCATCTTCAAGACACATAGCTTCACTCATATCACGCTCGCCACCCGCATTTTTAAATAAACAGGTTTTCATTAAACTTGGGTAAAATCCCATAACATCAACATTAAATTCTTTTAGTTCTTTTTGCATACATTGAGTAAAACCAGTGATTGCCCACTTGGAAGCTACATAAGCACTTCGTTCTACTTTTGATGTGAGACCATCAACGGAATTTATATTTAGTATTTTTCCGGATTTTTGCTTTTTCATAGAAGGAACCACTGCATGTGTTACATACATTGTACCTAGGGCATTCACATCCATAATAAGTTTTATCTTTTCAGGAGCCGTATCTTCTAACAAACCACTTGCCCAAACACCAGCATTATTTATTAAAATATCTATTTTTTCATGTTTTTCTAATATTTCATTAACAACACTATAAACTTGTTCATAGTTTGTGATATCACAAAAAATAGCTTCACAACCAATTTCTTTTGCAGCCTCACCTAATGTTAGTTGATCGTTGGAAACAATTACAACATCATGGGTTTTTATAAAGTGTTGGGCTAGAGCTTTTCCTAAACCACTACTACCACCTGTTATAAGCATTACGGGTTTTTCATTTGTTTTGGTCATAAATTTACTCCTAAACTTTTTAAACCTTGTTTCAAGTTTGCGACCGCCTCAGTTAAAACATAATGAGGAGGCTCATAACCTGATTCGTGAACCACATTGTTTCGAGTTTTGTGAGCTTTCCAAATATCATCATAAAGTTGTCTATCAAAAATATCACGAGCATTTTTTAAACGCTCCGACATACTTTCACCCATAACCACATCTCGCAGCGCATTATCTAAAGTTTTATCTGCAGCTATTAAAGCTTGTTTAAGTTGTGCAGGAGTTTTTCCTTGTAACAAAACATTTATTGTTTCCCATTCACGTTTTATTTTATCTATTGTTTCAAAAGGTATGGAACGATTTCCAAAATTCCCACCGCCACCAAATAAAAAGTTAAAAAATCCCATATTATTTAATTTCCTCCATGTTAGGTTTTCCCAAGTGAAACTTGGTATTTTCCTGAAATTTATGCAAAGCACCCAAAAGTGAACTTTCGTCATTCATTTTACCTATTAACTGAATACCCACAGGTAAATTGTTGTATAAACCACATGGAACTGTAATACCAGGTAATCCAGCAATACAACTGGGTTCGTTTAAAACGTCCATTAATTCACCAAACATTGGGGATTTTTCACTTTCACCAATATCTAAAGCTACACAAGGCATTGAAGGACCAACAATAAAATCAACCGTTTCAAAAGCTTTAGTGTAATCTTCAATAATTAAAGTTCTAACTTTTTGAGCTTTTGCGTAGTAAGCATCGTAATAACCAGCACTTAAAGCGTAAGTTCCAAGCATAATTCTTTTCTTTGCTTCAAATCCAAAAGAAGCACGAGAATTTCCATAGCGAATACCATCTAACCGCGCCAAATTAGAGGAAACCTCTGATCTTTGTAAAATGGTGTAAACAGCAATGGAATATTTTGGATCTAATAAATCCATTTCCACTATTTCAGCACCTAATTCTTTAAAAATTGCTATAGCTTGTTCAACAGATTCCTTAACACCGGCGTCTAATCCTTTAGCAAAGTAAGATTTAGGTTTACCTATTTTCTTACCTTTTAAGATAAAATGTCTAAGTTCTTTGTAGTAACTTGGGACAGGTGCAAATGAGGAAGTAGCATCATGAACATCGTTTCCTGCCATAACGTCCAGAATGAGAGCGGCATCTTCAACAGTTTTTGTCATAGGACCGGGCGAATCAGTTGATGAGGCCATGGCTGCAATTCCATAGCGACTTACACGTCCATATGAAGGTTTTACACCTGTAATACCACACCACGAAGCGGGACCGCGAATACTTCCACCAGTTTCACTACCGGTTGCAAACAAACACATATCAGCAATAACCGCCGCCGCACTTCCACCAGAAGAACCGCCAGGCACTTTTGCGGTATCCCAAGGATTTTTGGTTGTGAAAAAATCTGAAGTTTCAGTTGAAGAACCGTGCGCAAAAGCGTCCAAATTAAGTTTACCTACCAAAATAGCACCCGCATCATTTAGTTTTTTTATAGCGGTGGCGTCAAAGGGGGGAATGTAGTTGTCTAAAATTTTGGAACTAGCCGTAGTTTTAATACCTTTGGTTGAATAATTATCTTTAGCACCATAAGGAATTCCAAGTAATGGATATTTTTCAAAAGCTTTTTCACCTTCTCTACCAATTAATTCATCGTGTTTCTTAGCGGTTTCCAAAGCAGAATCTTTAGTAAATGTAACAAAAGCATTAATTTTGTCGTCATATTTTTCTATTTGATCAAAACAAGAAGAAACCAAATCAACACAAGAAAGTGTTTTATTTTTTAAAGCGGTTAAAGCTTGAACAACTGTTAATTCGTGAGGTTTCATCTGTCAAAAACTCCTTTTGTAACAATTAATCCTTTAGAGGTGTCATCAGCATTAGATAAAGCTTCTTCTTGAGTTAGCGTAGCTTTAAGTTCATTGTTTTTTTGATAAATATTTGTTAAACCCGTAACCTGATAAGTTTCTTCAACTTTTGACGTGTCCAATTCACTTAAAACATCAACAGCTTTTAAAGTATCTATAAATAATTTTGTGAATTTTTCCTCTTCGCCAGTAATATCGAGTTTTGCAAGTTCTGCTACCTTTTTAATTTGTTCAGTTGTTATTTTTATATCGGCCATAACTTAATGTATTTTACTACATTTCCTCTAATTTTTTTATTCTATCTGCAACCGCCGGATGAGTACTAAATAAATTTGCCATAAAATTACTTTCTTGGTTTTTTAAGGGACTTTCTATATAAAGATGCGCAGTAGCGCCATTAGCTGCCTCCAAAACTTCTTTATCTTGAGAAATTTTCTTTAAAGCACTGGCCAAACCCTTAGGGTATCTTGTAATTAAAGCGGCGGTAGAATCAGCTAAATATTCTCGACTTCTACTAACAGATAACTTTATTAAAGTAGCAATAATAGGACTTAAAATTAACAAAGCAATTCCTAACAAAAGTAACCAACCATTTGCATCACTGTCACTGGAATTTTTTTTCTTACCGCCATAAAACATACCGCGCGT
>CAYOCN010000007.1:0-4409 GCA_964402525.1 uncultured Candidatus Saccharibacteria bacterium
CCTACTTCAAGTGGCACTTATATAAATAATGGAAATTTAGACATCACAAATGCAAAAATTCCAAATAAATATGCAACAAACGTGTTTAATCAAGTAATTTTTGTAAATGGTAACTTAACCTTTTCGTCGGATTTAGACATAAACGTGGATTCAACCCTAGTTTTTGTGGTTAAAGGAAACGTAGTGATAACAAAAACAGTAAATTTGGTGGATAGTGCTATATTTGCAGATGGGCAATTTAATACAGCAAGTGATATTGTAGAGGGTGATGCAACAGGAACACTAGTATTACAAGGGATGTTTTCCGCAAATAAATTTGTACTTCAAAGAACCCTACAAGGGACAAACAATAAGAACACTCCATCAGAAGATTTTATATATGAACCTAAATATTTAGTGAAAATGGTAGATTATTTAGGTAATAATGACATTGAGTGGCGCAATACAGATTAAAAAATTTACGTTAAGAAATTTTTCGTTTTAGCTTAAAGTCACCATCAGGTAAATCTTCAACAACATAACCTTTAGCGAGCAAATCCCGACGAAGCATATCAGCTTTATCCCAAATACCTGAAATTCTGTAAGATTGACGAGCTCTTGCTAAATCCACTATCTCAATAGGTATTTCAAAACCCACGTATTTGGAAATATTTAGGCCCAAAACTTCATCCATTTTTAAAGCTGTTGCGACTTTTTTACTATCACTCACACTACTCTTTAAAAGTTCCCATAGTGCAGAAAGAGCTTTTGGCATATTGAAATCATCGTCCAAAGCTTCGTTAAACTTAAGCATATATTTGTCGGACAATTCATCACCGGGGATATCGTGGTAACTTTCAATAATGTCATATATTTTCTTAAGAGAGTTTTGAGCACTTTGTAAGGCATCCCACGTAAAGTTCAAAGGACTTCTATAGTGAGCACCCATGTAAAAGTATCTAAGCGCGATAGGATCAAAATTATTTTTAATGATATCTGAAACAGTGTAAAAATTACCTAAACTTTTGCTCATTTTACCACTATCTACAAGTAAAAAGGCACAATGCATCCAATAATTTACAAACTTTTTACCAGTGGCACACTCACTTTGAGCAATTTCATTTTGGTGATGAATCATTTTTAGGTCTTCCCCACCCAAGTGAATATCAAGCGTTTCTCCAAGCTCGGTTAAAGACATTGCAGAGCACTCAAGGTGCCACCCAGGAAAACCAACTCCCCACGGAGATTCCCATTCTTGCCAACGCTTCTTATCCGTAGGAGAAAGTTTCCAAAGGGCAAAGTCCGAAGGGTGCTTTTTCTCTTTATTAATCTCTACTCTGGCCCCTTCTTTTATATCTTCTACGGAAACCCCGGATAACTCACCATATTTTTCAAATTTAGAAGTATCAAAATAAATTCCATCGGATGTTTTGTATGTGAAACCTTTTTTCTCTAATGTTTTAACTAATTCAATTTGTTGATCTATATATTCGGTGGCTCTTGTGTACTTTACAGGTTTTAATAAATTTAACTTTTCAGAATCCTGATAAAAATCCTCAATGGCATGATCGGCTATTTCTTTGGCACTTTTCCCTTGAGCTTCTGCTTCCTTTTCTAATTTGTCTTCACCTTCGTCACCATCCGATACCAAATGACCTACATCCGTTAAATTCATGACATATCTCACTTTGTAACCATTAAAAGTTAAGGCTCTATAAACAACATCAGATAAAGTAAACAATCTAAAATTACCAATGTGGATGTCTTTATAAACTGTAGGACCACAAGAATACATAGTAACAATACCGGGTGTTAAAGAAACAAATTCTTCTGATTTCTTTGTTAATGAATTAAAGATATTCATAGATACATGAATAATAACATATTAAATATTTAAAATGGATCTACCATCCAGTGCTCGACTCAATGTTATATCATCGGCATATTCAATATCGCCACCTACTGGGAGACCTCGGGCAATGCGGGTTAGCTTAACTTGATCATCTGTAAAACCTCTTTCACGCAACATTTTAGAAATATACATAGAAGTAGACTCGCCCTCCATGGTAGTATTTGTAGCTAAAATCACTTCAATAGGTGCCGGTGTAGATTCAAAAACTGATTCTTCGGATAACTGTTGTACCCTGTTTAGGAGGTCTTTAACGAAAATCTCCTCGGGACCCATGTTGTTTAAAGGGTCAATGAGCCCATGGAGTACATGATATACTCCATTGAACCCTGTTTTCTCCAAAGCGAACGAGTCAAGTGAAGATGCAACCACTGCAATTTTTCTTTTATCTCTGGAATAGTCGTCGCAAACGTTACAAACATCAGCCTCTGACACATTTCTACATATGGTACAAAGCTTAGTGTTCTTTTTTAGATCAGTTAAATTTTGGGCAAATGATTCTAACTCCCCTTGAGGAAAGTGAAGTAAGTAAAAAGTTAATCTTTGCGCGGTTTTAGGACCAATACCCGGTAATCTTTCAAAGGAGTCAATTAATTTTGTAATGGATCGAGGTATTTTCATATGAAATTATTATGTATTAGAGTGGCAAACCGCCGTCAAAAGCCTCCATTATTTTACCACTATCAACAGGAACAACATTGATATCAGTTAAAATTCCCACTTCCCTATCTTTTAATTTTTTTGGTTTTTCTTCATTTAAAACACACCTTATACCTAAACTAACTCCTAATAGTTCTGCAAGAGCAGCCTCAACTATTAAACGATTTTTTAAAGATTCCAAACGTTCTTTGTGGAAAGAAAAGTAAACTTCCAAAATCAAAAAATTATCCTCGAGGCGTAAAGGGACCACCGATTTTAAAATTGCCATAAGAGGGCCATTTACTGTGTGCATTTTAGTTAAAAATTCTTCCCACTTTGACTCAATGATAGCTAGTTCAATAGAGACAGTGGATACACTTACAGTTACAGAAGGTTCCGGCTTTTAAGCAGTTGTCATAGTCAGAGCAATAGTTTTAGAAGGTTTTTGAGTTGGGTTGGGTGTTGTAGGCACGATAGGAGATTTTGCAGATACTGGAGGTAACTTAGGAGAACTATCCTGAGAAATTATTTTAATAATAGCCAATTCTAAGGGTAATTGAACTATTGAAGATTTTTTAATGTTTAAATACTCACCTGAAAATGTTTCTATAACAGCAACTAAAGTTTCAAAAGAAATATCGGCAGCCTGTTTAGTTAGCTTAAGTGAAATATCCTCAGGAACATCTGATAACAAAGTTAACACACCAGATTTTATTAATAATAAACCTCGCAAATATTTTAAATACTCACCACACCAAATGTATAAATCAATTCCCTCTTCATAAACTTTTCCAATAAATTCTATAGCACCTTTTATGTCCTTTGATATAAGTAAATCGTTAAAATCTACAAGAGATTCTGTGGAAGAAAACGTCGAAAGGGCATCAATGCTCAAACCACCTTCAATAAATTGCTGTAGGAGCGTCTCAGCGTCTCTGAAGCCACCTAAAGAGGCACTTGCGATCTTTTCCAAATCTTGTTTAGTTACTTTTTTACCCTCGGTATCTGCTATATTATGAAGTTTTTTGACAAGTTGTTCAGTTGTGGCACGTTTAAATCTAAAAACCTGACAACGCGATTTTATTGTTTCAGGAACTTTATGAGATTCAGTAGTACACAATATAAAAACCACTTTTGCAGGAGGTTCCTCAAGAGTTTTTAATAAAGCGTTGAAAGCTTGAGTAGTTAGCATGTGAACTTCATCCACAATATAAACTTTCTTTTTTCCTTGAATTGGAGATAAATTTATGGTTTCTTGAAGTTCTCTAACATCATCAATACCACGATTACTTGCTGCATCTATTTCAATTAAATCTACAAAAGAACCAGAATTTATAGCAGTACAAGTGTCACACTTTCCACAAGGATCACCGTTTTTTTCCAAATGGGCACAATTTAAAGCTTTAGCTAAAACACGGGCTGTTGTAGTTTTACCAGTTCCTCGAGATCCGATAAACAAATAAGCGTGGGCGGTTTTACCATCCTGAATTTGTTTCACAAGAGAGTCAGCCGCGTCATTGGGCCTGGATATTTCACTAAAGTTTTTTGGACGGTATTTGGTGTAAAACATACTAGCTTAGTATATTTTTAAGAGGCGATATCATCAACCAATAAGAATTCGATTAAATTTGTGTGCTGTTATTACAAATAAGTAGATAAATCCAAGGATTTTAGAAACTCAAGTTCAGACTGAGTAAAATCATTCAAAACAAAGTCTTTCGTTTCGCCTTTATTTGAGGGCTTACCAGTACCAACTCTAATTCTCCAAAATTCTTTAGATCCTAGTTTTTCAATAACATCCTCTACTCCGTGATGACCTGCAGCTCCGGAACCAAACTGTTTTTTAACCACACCAAAATCCAAATCTAAATCATCATGAACA
>CAYOCN010000007.1:4419-9542 GCA_964402525.1 uncultured Candidatus Saccharibacteria bacterium
AAAATGCAGCATCTGGTATTAGGATGGAACAACATAAAATCATCATGAACAATAAATAGGTTCGAAAGTGGTACTTTGTAAAACGATGACAACTTGGACACGGCATCTCCAGAATTATTCATAAAGGTTTGGGGTTTAGCAATTATCACCTGAGCATTAGTAGCGATTAAAGAATTTAATTTAGTTGATTTATCAAAGGTTAAATCAAGTTTTTTAGCAAAGTCATCCACCAACAAAAAACCAGCATTGTGTCTATTAAACGTATATTCTTTTTCAGGATTACCTAACCCCACAACTAAATTCATTTCTTTTCTACTCCATGCACAGAATGTTCATCATCATCTGGGTGATGAACACCTAATAGATGTAATACACCGTGGGCAACCAACTCAGATATTTCATGTTGGGTATCATTTTCAAACTCAGAAGCTTGGCGTTTGGCTTGTTCTTTATTAACTACAATATCACCAAGATAATACTTTCCCCCATCAATAGATTCATCAACATTAAAAGATAATACATCAGTTGGATAATCACGTTTAAAATATTTTTTATTCAAAGATTGAATTTCTTTATCACCACAAATGGAAATAGAAATATAAAGATCAGAATTTGTATCAAGTACAGATTTTTTTGACATGCGATTAAAGTTCAAAAGGAAAAAGCTTAGCAAATTCCTCTAAAACAGCCAACTCAGCACTTTCTTTGGATACTAGGTCAGTTCGTCCTGCTTTTTCATAAGTATCTACAGATTCTTTACGCTGTTTTATTTGCTTTTTCAAAATTTTAAAAGCAATTTCATCATCAATAACTTGATTTTGTGGTCTAAGTTCTATTTCTCTGTTTTTCACTTGAGACAAATAATACTTCAACACATCCAATCTTAATGTATCTTTGGATTTATAGTATTCAACAATCTTAGACTTTAAATCATCAATTACCATTTTCTTTTATTTTCCTGTTTTATTTTTCTGGCAAGTTCTTTGTTCTTTTGTCTTTTTATTTCACTAGGCTTAATAAAACGTTCTCTGTTTTTGAATTCCTCAAGAATTCCCGCTTTAAGAACTTCTTTATTAAACCTTCTTAAGGCCTGTTCTAAAGACTCACCATTTCTTATTTTTATTTTGGTCATATCACAATCGTATCAAGTATTTTTCGATACTTGACACTATAAGCTAAAGCACCCCCTCAAAAATAGAGCTTAATCAATAATCAAATACAAGACAAGTATAGACATAAGTCTGAATTTAATCAAATCCAGCCGGCAGTTTAAAAGCTTTCAAACTAGGGAAAAACCCTAAATTCTTATAATGTAGAGTTACAAGGAAAACTCAGCCTGGGTATTTTACAACAAATCCTTGATAGAAATCAAAATAATCATTCCCAAAAGAATAAACATACCAATGCTATGAACAGTAGCTTCAATATTGGGATTAAGTTTTTTACCACTTCTAATTTTTTCAAGAACCACAAAAATCAGGCGCCCTCCATCAAGTGCAGGAAAAGGTAAAACATTAACTAACGCAAGGGACAGGGACATTAAAGCGGTAAAATCTATTAAATTTAAAACTACCTTGTTACCAGAATAATCTAGGATACCACCAACCACACTATAAATACCTACAGGGCCAGAAACACTTTGCGACACGGGCTGAATGTCTTTATTTTTCACAGAAGTTCTAATAACTTCACCAAAGGCTTTTACAGAATAAGATAGAACATTATATGAGTGCAAAAATCCTGCAAACAAACGTTCTACGGGAGTATCATAACTTATTAAGGCTGACTTAGTTAGATAAACACCTAAAATCACTTCTCCACTCTCCGTCATAAAAGGTTTAACTTTAACGGTACGTTTATTATTTTGATCACTGGTACTTCGCAAATTTAATAATGACAAAGTTACATCCTGACCAACTTTAGTAGCAACAGCCTCACGTACATCTAAAACACTACTAACGTCTTTTCCATCTATTTTTAAAATAGCTTCACCTAGTGAAATGTCTGTTTTTGCAATAGGAGCACCATCTCTAAAACCTGTAACAACAGTATTTATAGTTGTAACATGACCAAAAGTAAATCTCTGATCAAAAATTAAAGGGATATAGGAAGTTTTAAAACCGGTACAAAAAAAGAATATAGTATAAAAGAGCACCTAACAAAAAATTCATGCTAACACCCGCCAAAAGTACAGCAGCGCGTTGCCCCGGAGTCTTGAAAGCAAAACTATTTGAATGTTCTAGAGCACCTTCTTCTGCAGAATCTTCTCCATATAATTTTACAAAACCACCAAAAGGAAGAAGATTTAAAGAATAAAGAGTACCTTTAAAGGATTTTCCGATAATGCGTGGAGGAATACCCATACCAAACTCTTCCACTTTAATACCATTCTTTTTTGCCACAATAAAATGACCCAATTCATGGATTAAAACTAGGAAAGACAGTATTAATAGAAAAACTACAAATGTCATATTTTGAGCAAGTCTTCTTTTTTGGCTTCAGCAATTTCTTCTGCTTGACCAGTATATTTTTTAATCAAATCTTCGATATCTTCTTTCATTGAGAATTTCTCATCCTCACTTAGTTCTTTTTTTGCAAAAGAAGCATCGACATCTTTCATAGCTTCCTGTCTCACACTTCGGATAGCTTGGCGACACTCTTCTAATTTAACAGAAGCTAGTTTTATAAATTCTTTTCTTCTTTCTTCAGTTAAGGATGGAATAGGAACACGGACACGTCCGGAGTCATCAATAGGATTTAAGTGTAACTCACTTTCGCGAATAGCTTTTAAAATAGAACTAGCATTTCCACTATCCCAAGGGGTAACAACCAATGTCTGACTATCTAACGAGGTGATAGAACCTAACTCCTTAAGAGTCATTTTTGAACCATATGCATCTGCCACTATGTTCTCTATTAAAGTGGGGGTAGCACGACCTGTTCTAATTTGATTCAACTCTGATTTCAAAAAATCCAGTGTCTTATTAAGCTTAGAATCTAGTTCTGACTTTAACATATTCAAATAATAACAGATAAAAATTTAAAGCACACTAAACTTCACAAACTGGGTAACTTCAATCTTTTCACCCACTTTTGCAACAACTTCATTTATTAAGTCTATTATTTTTTTGCTGGGATCTTTAACAAACTCAGAAGCTAGGAGAGCTTCAACATTTTCGTACTCATCAGTACAAACTTGAAGTGAAATATTATGACAAAGTGTTTTAAAGTCCTCGGTCTTAGCAACAAAATCAGTTTCACAACCAACCACTATTAAACTACCAACTCTGCCACCAGCATGAATGTATGAGTGCACTAAACCATCTTTTATAACACGATCGGATTTCTTCTCGGCCTTTTTGGCAACCTTTTTCATTAGTTCAGTGCGAGCTTTTGTATAATCGTCACCTGCAGCTTCTAAAGCTTGCTTTACTTCAACAATTCCAGCTCCAGTTTCATCACGTAATTTTTTGATGTCTGCAATATTCATTTTTTCCCTCCTTTGGGTTTAGAAACTTTCTTTACTTCTTTGGATTCGGTCTTCGGCTCAACCTTATGTGCGGGATGTGCAGATTTAACTTCTACTTTAGGTTCAACTTTTTTTACAGGTTCAACAATTTTTGGTTCAACTTTTACTTCTACTTTTTGTTCCTTTTGTTCTGTGGAAACATCGTAAAACTCTTTAAATCCAAGCTCAACAGCGTCAGCTAAAGCTTTTACAATTATAGCAGTGGATTTTATAGCGTCGTCGTTTCCAGGAATAAGATAAGAAATACCTCTTGGATCGGCGTTAGTATCTACTAAAGCAACAACCGGAACTTTAGATATGATAGATTCATGAACAGCTGTTTTTTCTCTTTTTGGATCTATGACAAATACCACTTGAGGAACATCGGTTAAAGTTACTAAACCACCAACATTTTTTTGTAATTTCTCAATCTCTCTATCTATTAATAATCGTTCTTTCTTTGTATATTTGGCAACGAATGAACCATCGTCTCTGCCTTTAATCTTAAATAAAAGTTTATCAATGTTCTTTTTAATAACTTTAAAGTTAGAAATAGTACCACCAATCCATCGTTCGGTAACATAATTAGCGCCACATCTTTTGGCTTCCAGTTCAATTATGTCTCGGGATTGTCTTTTAGTACCTACAAAAATAATCTTTCCACCCTTTTTGGCGGTTTCATATAAAAAGATACATGCCTTTTCAAGACACTTTTCTGTTTGCTCAAGGTCAATGATGTGAATATCATTTTTTGAGGTAAATATGTACTTAGCCATGGCCGGATGCCATCGTCTTACTTGGTGACCAAAATGGACACCTGCTTCAAATAAATCATCAATTTTAGGTAACTTTAAATCTTTCATAAAATCCTTTTACTATTTTAATAAATTAGGGAAAAAACAAAGAGTAGAACTACTGGACAATGTAGTAAAGCTTTTATTTCCCCTCTTTTATTATTGAAACTTAAATACTTGTTAAGAATCGCACCTGAACCCACAAACGTGAGAGAGAGACTCAGGAACTAACAGAGAGAAAGTTACCATATAAATACATTTTTTACAAGAATAAAACCCTTAACAAAATCACATAACTAAAGCAGAATATACAAGTATGGAATTAAAAAACAACTGGTGGTTTAATAAAAAATTTCACGAAAAATTGGCAGAAGTAATAAAACATGAATACGGATTAAAGTGTATATATACCAATTTAACCTCATGGGGATACTCCACCACTGCCTATTACGTGGAAACAACCCAAGGAAATTTGGTGGCAAGATTAACCCAAAATTCTCCAGATAAGTTAGAAAAAATAGAAAGGGAGATTACAGTTTCGACATATTTAAAAGATGTCATTCCTACTTCCCACTACATTAAAAATTTAAAAGGCTTTTATATTGTACATATTACAAATGAATATGACTCTTTTTCAAAAAATATGTCATTAATTGAAAACTCATACCTAAGAGTTTCAAAATATATAGAGGGAATCCCTCCCTTTGATATGACCTATCCAATATTGGAACAAATGGTTAATTATTTAAAAATAATACATGCACAACCAACGAATATACCTGAAGTAAAACTTAAAAAATATCATCCAACAAAGAAAGATC
>CAYOCN010000007.1:9552-13584 GCA_964402525.1 uncultured Candidatus Saccharibacteria bacterium
TGGAGATTTAACCCCATCAAGCGTTTTAGTTTCTTTTGGAAATATAACAGGAATATTAGACTTTGAGGAAACAATGATAGGACCAATAGAATGGGATATATCAAGAACTACCGTGTTTTCATGGTTTAGAATGCACAATATACCTTTTAAAGAAGTATTGGATTTTGTAGTGGAAAGATATGACGACAAAAGTATAGATATTGATTTAACAATAAAACTAAGTAAAAAACATTTGGAAGATCGCCTAGAAAATCTTTTAAAACATAAATTTGTTCACGAAGACATTAAGTTTTGGAATGAAGATTACGAATTTACTAAAAATATGTTATCTAAGATTGATAACACCTTCTAATTGTTTAGGAAATTTTAAAGGATTATCTTGTTCAAAAATCAAACCCAACTTTATAGCATTCTCTGCTTTAGCTAATTGACGACCTAAATCACAAGCCGCTCCCAAATCACTAATAAGCATATCTTTTATAGATAAAGCACATAAATCTCGAGCAGCTTTTGGAGCATGACCATCCTGTATGAATTCAGCCAATTGTTGAGAACCATCGGGATTAAAAAATCTTAATATAATGTCAGATCCAGACACTTCTACAGAATAATAGCCACGAGGATCCCATCTACAAGTACGAGCCAAAGAATCATTTTGAGCCACTACATTTATAGAACTTTCCCAATCTATTTCGTAAATCTCAGCAATATGAGAAATGGTTGTTAGTGAACCAACACCCTTACCTATTTTTTCAGCTATTGTCTCTTGTAGTGAACGCAAAGCAAACGCATTTAAAGGCCAAGCACCAAACATATCATTGCTCCTAAAGATAGCTGTCATATTAAACATGTCATCTAAACATTGACCAAGGATCATAGACAAGCATGGAACACTCCAACCCTTAGTTTGACCATTTTCATTAACTTTTTCAGTGTTATTTGGTGGAAAATTGTCCTTATGTGGCTTCCAAAGAACCGCTACAGCTCCACGATCAAACTCAAAACGAGATAATTTTGTGATCATTAAATTTATTTGATCAATACCGTCCCAAGCATATAAACGTTCTCCATAAGTATAGGCTTCAGATCCAGGATTTTTCTCAAAAAATCCTTTTATATATAAATCCAAACCACTTTTATCAAAATTTAAATAACTCTCGAGTTTTGGTTTTTTCGTATCTTCTTGTTCAATTACTATACTCATATTGTGAAGTTCACGCACTGCACCGTACATTCCCGGAACAATAACTCCAAACCTGTTTATAGTCTTTAAAACATCAATCCAAGCTTCAGAAATATACTTTCTTTTAACTTTGAACACGGAAAGGTCAGATGGGTACCGTTGCATAGACGTAATTGGCGGATCCGGAAACAATATAGGTTCAGTAAATGAATCCTTAGAAACTAGGTTTAGTTGAATCACTTTATCGCGAACTTGCTCGAGTGGTGCTAAACGTAAATCTATAACTTCTACACTTTCTCTAAGAAAATCTAAGTTAATGGAAGGAATTTCTCTATCGAGTAGTGTCTCTGAATCTCCAATAACACTCCAGCCCCCTTTTTGATTATTTTCTTCAACACCATTTTTAAAAAATTTAAGAAGGGCTTCCCCACTCCCCTGTCTATCCACTCCACAAATTACTAAAAATCGAATTTTTGGATTTGCAAAAATATTTCGTAATAAGGGATTAATTCCTCGTTTGGTGTAAAGTTGACCGCATACGGCAAAACTTCCAGGATTCAATTCGGCCACAACGGCATCCTTTGGCATCCATAAGGTAACTACTCCAACATTAGAATCTAGGTTATCTATTGTTAATCTATCTTTAAAGTAAACAGGCCAATTAAGCATTTTTGGAATATTGTGGGCAGTGGTATCTAACATTAAGAATTACATGAAAAACAAACTATTTCAAGACAATTATTTATAATTTTTCCAAACTTCTTCTTCGGGAATTTGAACCACAGCAATACCGTTGCTTTCTAATAAAGGCTTTGCAGCATTTCCAGAACTAAAGTGGTCACTCATATAAAAGATTTTTTCTACACCGGCCTTTACAAGCATACGAGCACATGACATACAAGGAAATCTTGTCATATAAGCAATGCCTCCCTCTATAGCAAACCCACCACGAGCAGCATTTGAAATCATAGAACTTTCAGCATGAATAGTTTCATATTTTTCCGCGTTTTCAGAAGTGGCAAAAGGATCATTAAGTAAAAGTTCATTCCAACCTGTACAAATAATTGCATTGTTTTTTACTATTAAACTACCGGAACGAATTTCACAATTAGACTTATCACAAAGCCAGCAGGCTTCTCTCATAAATTTAGTATCTCGGTCCGTAAAAGCACTCATTCTATTAAGATTCCTTTAACTTTTTACACAACTCTTCGGGAATTTCTTTTATTTCTTGATAATTGGGAAGCAAAACGGGTGTGTCACAAGGCAGTATATGCAAATGTAAATGACCCAAACTCGACCCAGACTTATTACCCTGACGATATAGGACATTATAATTCGTAACTTTTAAAACGTTTGATAAACGTTTAATTCCATATTCTATTAAAAATTGAATGTTACCCCACTCTTCAGGAGAAATGTCACAAAACTTCTCAATGTGCCTTCGGGGAATTATTAACAAGTGGCCATCAGAATAAGGAAATAAATTCATGGTTAAAACTACATTACCTCTTTCCTTAACAATATATTTTTCTTTTAAATCACAAAAAGGACACTTAGTTAAAGTTTTCATTACTTCGTCATATTTCCCGTCAACTCTTATATTTTTTTGGCTGTCAGCCGAATAAAAATCTGCACACATATA
This sequence comes from uncultured Candidatus Saccharibacteria bacterium, assembly GCA_964402525.1. Taxonomy (GTDB): domain Bacteria; phylum Patescibacteriota; class WWE3; order UBA101185; family UBA10185; genus CAYOCN01. The sequence goes on from CAYOCN010000007.1 coordinate 12,381, forward strand.
GTTAAATCCTAGATTTTTCTTTTAAAATTTTAGCGTAACGCTCTTCATCCATACATTCACTAAAAATCTCTTTAACTTTCTTTAATGAAATTTTATCTATAATTGCCGAAGCAGACAACATAGGTGCTTGACGCTCCACACGCACCACGTCACCGCCATAACTTGTAACAAGCTTGTATTCTCTACTCTCTTTGTAACCCTTATTCCATTCTTCATCCACTGTAAAAAATATATCAGGTTTTAGTTGTTCAAGTGTGGCAAAAACTGTAGATTCATCAAAAATCATCACATGATCAACAGGATCTAAATGCCCCAGCACGTACGCACGCGAATTTTGAGATATAACAGGGCGCCCTATTCCTTTAAGTTCACGCAGTGACTTATCGGAAGGAATTCCCACAACAAGTATGTCACCCTGCAAACCGGCTTGTTCAATAAAACGCGCGTGACCAATATGTAATAAATCGTAGGATCCTGAAACAAAAACTATTTTTTTATTTTCTTTGTGCAGTGCCTCTCTTAGTGCCGGAAGATTTTGAAAAGGGACAATCAACTCATTAGAATTAAAGGCACCCTTTCCATGCGGAATTTGTTGACCGAAATCTGCAGGACGTAGATGAGTAGAAGGATCAAGTTTGAAATCACCAAGTTTATCCTTTAAATAACTTTCTAACATTTGTAAAACTCTAATATTCGCAATGTGGTCTACCAAAGCTCTTACAGTAAAATAAGGCTCGGATTTTTCACGACGAATAACTTTTCCACCATAACGTTTAACTAAATATTCTTCTTGAAATTCGTGAATACCGTTTTCCCAATCAGATTCATTTGTAAAATAAACATCGGGTTGTAATAAACTTAAAACTGCGTGTGGTCTATCTTCGTCAACAATTGTCACATAGTCAACAGTTTTTAAGTAGGTTAACAATTCTGCACGAATGTCTTCACCTACTAAAGGATATTCGGAACCTTTTAATTTGGCATCGGAAAAATTAGTAGAAACCCCAACCACCAAAATATCCCCATGTGTTTTTGCTTCTGCCAAATAGCGACAATGTCCGGGGTTTAATAAATCAAATGAACCAGTTGTAAAAACCACTTTCTGATTAGAATCTTTTAACGTTTGAGCGAGTTTGGTTAAATCTTTGAATGCTACAACTTTTTTGGAACGTGTTTTAAAATTTTTTGTTTTTGGAGTTACTTT
>CAYOCN010000007.1:13684-15882 GCA_964402525.1 uncultured Candidatus Saccharibacteria bacterium
TTTATTTAGATTCTGCTGTATCTGTTGCAACAGTGGTAACTTCTTCAGGATTACCGTTTTCGGCACCAGCGACTAAACGAGGATCTTTCCAGCTACTCCAATCACAATCGGGGTAACGGCTACAACCAAAAAATGTTCTACCTTTAGCTTTTTTAACTACAACATCACCCTCGGTACATTTAGGACAACTTACGCCAATCTTCTCCAAGAATGGTTTAGTGGTTTTACATTTTGGATAGTTACTACAAGCCAAAAATTTTCCAAATCTACCACGTTTTAAAACAAAGTGGCCACCCTCACAGTTTGGACATTTTCCAAAGTCTTCTATTTCTTTACCATTTTCGTCTAAAACCAAATCTTCTTCCATAGGTTGAGCGTATTCACATTCCGGATAACCCGAACAACTTAAAAACTTTCCAAATTTACCTAATTTTACAACTAAGACTTTTCCACATTCAGGACATTTTTCATCAGTTATTTCTAGCGTTGTAATGTCATGCTTTTTCAATTCTTTATCTTTTTTCTCTAAAATTTTTTCAAAAGGTGTGTAAAATTCACGAATAATTGGAACCCACTCTTTTTTACCATCAGCAATATCATCCAAATCTTCTTCCATTTTTGCAGTAAAGGTATAGTCAACAATACTAGGAAAATGTTCCACTAATAAGTCGTTAACAACAAAAGCCACATCTTTTGGTTTATAGTATCTTCCTTCTTTTTCTACGTAACCACGTGCTTGAATTGTAGAAAGTGTTGGGGCGTATGTGGAAGGTCTACCAACACCAATTTCTTCTAAAGCTTTAATTAAAGTAGCATCACTGTAACGTGCGGGAGGTTGCGTAAAGTGTTGTTGAGAATCCAAGTTAGACAACAAAACTTTTTCACCTTCAGTGAAGGCGTCAACACTGTTTAGCTCTTCCTCATCTTCAGTTATATTTAATTTCTTTGAAACCGCTAACCAACCATCAAATTTAATTATTGAACCGGTTGTTTTGAACAAATATTCTTTTTCAGATTTTATTATTATGGTTGTTTGGTCATATATGGCAGGTAACATTTGGGATTCTAAAGACCTCATCCAAATCAAAGTATAAGTTTTCTGTTCATCGGCAGTTAGATCGGACTTTGAATCAGGTACTCTGGTTAACTCAGTTGGTCTAATAGCTTCGTGAGCTTCCTGAGCATTTTTTTCTTTAGTTTTGTAATAAATAGCGGATTCTGGAAGGAAGTTTTTTCCGTATCTGTCACTTATAAAGGCACGGGCATTTTTTATAAAATCCTCAGATAGATTAAAAGAGTCAGTTCTATGATAAGTTATGAAACCTTTTTCAAAAAGTTTCTGGGCGGCATCCATAGTTTTTTTAGCAGAAAACCCAAAAACGTTTGCCATGCTTTGTTGAAGAGTTGAAGTTTTAAAAGGTGGGTAAGGATTCTTCTTTCTTTCAGATTTTTTTACTTCTGAAATAGAAAATGAGTCTGTATTTAACTCAGTTTCTAGTTTTTTGGCCTCATCTGCATTAGTTATTTTTAGCTTTTTTTCACCCTTTTGAAAAAGCTCGGACTTTAAGGATCTAACCTTTTTATCATCAGTGAATAATCCATCAATTGACCAGTATTCCTCAGGGTTAAATGCCGTTCTCTCACGTTCTCTTTCCACCACAATCCTAACGGCTACACTTTGTACTCTACCTGCAGATAGACCAAAGCGCACCTTTTTCCACAACAATGGGGAAAGTTTGTATCCAACAAGTCGGTCTAACACCCTACGAGCTTGTTGTGCATTCACTAAATCTACATTTAATTCACCAGGATTGTTAAAAGCTTCGTCTAAAGCGTGTTTTGTTAACTCATGAAATACCACACGAGAAAATTTTAAACCTGCAGATTCTTTTTTTGTTTTTGGAGTAAGTAGCGTTTTTAAATGCCACGCAATGGCCTCCCCTTCTCGGTCAGGGTCAGTTGCTAAAACAATATCATTGGTATCTTTAGCTAATTTTTTAAGTTCATTAATAGTTTTTTTAGCTTTGTCAGGAACTTCATACTCTGGCGTAAAGTCATGTTCTACATCCACACCTAACCCACTTTTAGGTAAATCACGAATGTGACCCATAGAGGCTTTAATAACATAATCTTTATCTAAAAGCTTTGACAAAGTCTTCGCTTTTGTTGGGGATTCAACAATAACTAACTTCATAACA
>CAYOCN010000008.1:0-6929 GCA_964402525.1 uncultured Candidatus Saccharibacteria bacterium
GGAAAAAATTCTTGGTTTGAAAATTCTTTTACCACTTTTAAAAAAGCTCATGAGAAAACTCCTTTTGATTTAGTGATAAGTCAAAGTGCCGCTGGTTTGGGAGTAATTTCCAAAAAAGAACTTTTAAATATTCCGGTTGTTGCTATTGCTCATGGAACTACTCTTTCCGAATACCGCACTTATATTAATACTGTTTCTTCCATAAAAGATGTTTATTGGATTTTGAGAAATACTCAATATGTTTTACGCCAATACTTTGGTAGACAACGTAAATATATTTTAGGTGCCGATAAAGTTGTGGCTGTTTCTAAAAGTGTGAAGTCTTCTCTAATAGAAGAAACTTTTGTTTCAAAAAATAAAGTTGTAGTTATTCATAACGGAATTGATTCCATAAAATTTGATGTGGCAAAAGATTCATCTAAAAAAGACGATATTGTTAAATTAATATATGTCGGACGAATTGAAAAATCTAAAGGTGTTTTTGATTTAATTAAAATTTTTCAGGAGTTACCTTCGGATAAAGTTACTTTAGAATTTGTTGGTGATGGGGCGGATTTGGCTGAATTACAAATTTTAATAAATACACTTTCACTAACTTACAAAGTTACAACAACTGGAAATATTTCTCATGAAGCTGTTATTAAAAAACTTCAAGGTGCCGATATATTTGTGTTTCCTTCCCTTCGTATAGAAGGTTTTCCTATGACCACAGTGGAAGCAATGCTTTGCGAGCTTCCTGTGTTAGCTTCGGATATAGGTGGCATTTCTGATGCTATAGATAAAGATGTTACAGGATTTTTATTAAAACCCGGTGATGTGTTTGCATTTAAATCCAAAATAGTTAAACTTATTGAGGACCCTGCGTTTAGGAAAAAAATGGGTGAAAATGCTAGAATTAAAGCATTAAAGGAGTTTACAATAGACGTGATGTTGGCAAGTTACGAAAAGGTTTTTGACGAGGTTTTAAAGAAAAAATGAAAATAGCCAGAATAGTTTACGATTGGCCTCCTCCTTGGCAAGGATTAGCGCCACATCCATATGAAGTTACAGTTTCTCAAGTAAAATTGGGACATGATATCCATGTTTTTTGTGGTAGATGGCCTAGTGCCGGTCCTATTGAACAACCCAAAGGTGTTACTGTTCATCCTATTTTTAGAGAGCCATTACCAGGAACTATAGATTTTACCAGTTCCGTTGCTTTATTTTTTAAATATTTATCGTGGCGCAAAACTAATATGGATGTTGATATTATTCATTGTCACGGACACTTTGCTATTTGGATTTATGCTTATAGAGCTTTTTTGCAAAAATATTTTCCATGGGCGCAAGAATTAAAAACTCCACTTATTGCTCACTTTCATAACACTGTTCGTGGTAGACAAGTAAAACTTGAAGGAAATGGTAGTGATATTAATCCTCAATCTAAATATGTATCTTGGCCACTTGAAGAGTTTTCTGATCGTACTGCCACTAAAGTAGCCGCTGCCTGTATTTTTGTTAGCAATGATACAAAAGCAGAAGCTGAAAAATATTATGGTGCTGATCCAAAAAGATGTTTTGTGGTGGAAACTGGTGTTAATGCTGAAATGTTTAAACCTGTTGGTCAAGAAGAGCGTGATAAAACTCGATATGACCTTGGTTATGATATGTTTGATAAAGTTATATTGGTACATGGCACCATGACAGAGAGAAAAAATATTCATTTAATCGTTGAAGCTTTGGCGGATTTACCTGAAATTTATAAATTATTATTAGTGGGTCCTTGGGATAATTCTTATGCTGAAAAAGTTCAAGAAATAATAGAAAAAAATCATTTAGCTGATCGAATCTTAAAGGTTGGTTACACACCTTATCCACAAGTTCCTATAGCTTTTCATAATGCCGATATATTTGTACTGCCTTCTTCTTTTGAAGGATTACAAAAAGTTGTTATGCAAGCCCTTGCTGCTGAAGTTCCTTGTTTAGTTTCAGGCTTTAAGGTAAGTGAGGAGATAAGTGGTTTGTATTACATAACTGATCTAAGTCCCAAAGCTATTGCTGATCAAATAGTTGATGTTATGACACATCCTACAAAAGTGGACGTTGAAAAAATTAGTAGAAGTTTTTCATGGGATTACAAAGTAAGACAAATTGAAGGTATTTATGAATTTGCTAAAAAAAATTACTTGCGCTGACAAGCTAATATTTTCTTTATTTTTTATTTTACATATTTCTTTGTTTGGTATTAATGTTGTTGAATGGGGTGACTCTTACAGAATTTTACGAGCTGCCAACTATATAAAAAGTTTTACATATCCACTTGATGAAAAACGTCCCCCATTGTTTTCAGCTATTTTAGCTTTACAGCCCAATGGGGTTGATGCTGTGGTTTTTGGAAGAATAGTTGTTTTTGCATTTAGTGTTTTATCTTTTTTTATTTTCAAAAAGATTGCTCAACATTTTATAAAAGATAAAAAGTATGTAAATGTGGCTTTGCTATTTTTTGTTTTAAATCCCGTTTATTTATATTGGTCCATTAGAATTATGGCTGATGTTCCTTTTGCTTTTTTTGCAATGTTAGTTTTGTATTTATTTACTATTTGGTCTGAAAATAAATTATTAAATGTATGGAGATTATTATTACTTGGTGCTTTAACGTCTTTAGCGGTTTTAACTCGATTTGAAGGTTATTTATTGTTTGCGGCTATTTGTGCCGGTTTATTTAACTTTAAATTTTCTTTAAAGAATTTTAAAAATATTTTTATTTATGGTGTGGGTTTTGCAAGTTTGGTAGTTCCTTATTTACTCTATAAAAATCCTTTTGCTTCAAGTTATTTACAAGAACCAACTGGTAGATCTTACGATTTTAAAATGGTTTCGATTTATTTAATTTCTTTGTTATTTATTTTTGGTTTTACTTCAGCGTTTTATTTTATATTTAATAGTTACAAGTTAGTTTGGAAATTTTTAATTACCAACTTAAGTATTAGTGCCTTTTTAGCTTTGGAATTAGTTTTGATATTGGTATGGCCTGCAGCAATTCCTAGATTATTTGTGTGTGTAATTCCATTTTTAACAATAATTTTAGTTTTATCAATGGAACATTATTTTGAAAAATCTACTAAACCAAAGCCACTTTATGTTTTATTAATTAATTCTTTGTTATTTGGTGCGTATGTTTTGGGGCAGTACTTCTTGAAACTCCAATTTTTAATTGTATTAAAACCTGTATTTGTAATTATTTGTATATTACAAGCTTTTATCATTTGGAATATCTATCTTAAAAATTTAAAGTGGTTTATTGTTTTAGTTAGTATTTCTATGCTTTTGTGGTCAATAACAACAATTTATATTCATAAAGATATTTATAGAAATATTAAAGAGGCCGCCCTTTCTGTTACCGGCAAAGATCTTATTTATAATGATATCGATAGTATTGTAATGTGGTACGGTGGTTCTGATTCTGACTTTTGTGATATGAATAAAAAAGTTGATGAAGTTAAAAAGTGTATTGGTAAATATGATCCTGATTATTTGATCGTTTCCAATGACCACGATATTTATTACAAATTTGATGGGAAAAAATACCAAGGTTTGACCTTGGAAAAAGAGTTTAAGGAGCTAATTAATGGTAAAATTTTCTATGCACGTGTATATAAAGTTCAAAATTAGAAAGCACTAAAATGAAGCTATCTGTTGTAATACCTGTATATAACGAAAAAAAGACTTTAGAAGAAATTATTTCTCGTGTTGAAGCGGTAGAAGGAGTTGATAAAGAAATTATTTTGGTGGATGACGCTTCTACTGATGGAACCACTGATATTTTAAAAAAACTTCAAAAAGAAAAACCACATCTAAAAATATATTTTAAAGAAAAAAATAGAGGAAAAGGTCACACGTTAAAGGTTGGATTTCAATATGCTACAGGGGATTATGTGATAGTTCAAGATGCTGATTTAGAGTATGACCCAAATGAATACAAAAAGCTTTTACGTGTTTTAGAAGAAGAAGGCGTTGATGTGGTTTATGGATCTAGATTTTCAGGAAATTATGAAGATATGTCTAATCTTCATTACTTTGGAAATAAGTTATTAACCATGATAACTAACTTGTTTTTTGGAGTTTTACTTACAGATATGGAAACCTGCTACAAATTAATTCCCGTAGATTTTGTTAAAAAAATAAATATTAAATCCGAAAGATTTGATTTTGAACCTGAGATTACCGCCAAAATTTTAAAATCCGGTTTGCGTATTCGCGAAGTTCCCATAACTTATAAAGGAAGAACTCATAGCGAAGGTAAAAAAATTACATGGAAAGATGGTATTGGCGCTCTGTACACTTTAATAAAGTACAGATTTGTTGACTAAGTTACTATGAAACATCTTAAAAAGTTATTTTTAGAAAATATTTACACTATTATTTTAACTGCATTTGCTTTAGTGTTTTTAATTGTAAATATTCGTATTAATTCTTTTAGATACAATAACTTTGATTTTGGAAAATTCGATTTGGGTAATATGACTCAAATGGTTTGGAATACTTTGCATGGGCGACCTTTGTATTTAACCGATTACTTTGGAACAAATTTACCACGGTGGGCAATGAGCCATGTGGATCCAATTTTACTTTTGTTTGTTCCTATTTTTGCAATAATTCCACATCCTATGACTTTGGTTTATTCACAAATACTTTTAATTATTTCGTGTGCCTTTTTAATTTACTTTATTGCAAACTTAGAGTTAAAGTCTAAATTATCCGCTTGTTTATTAGGTGTGGCTTTTTTGTTTTATCCTGCTGTAGGATTTTTAACCGCGTGGACTGGTTTTCATGGTGTTAGTGCCGTGATGCCTTTTATATTAGCCGCCTTCTATGTTTTTGAGTTAATGCACAAATCTCAAAATTTTTCCAAAACTAAGATTATTTTATTTTGGATGTTTTTAGTTTTAACAATGGCTGGAAAGGAGCAACTTCCTTTATACGTAATTTTATATGGTGTGTTTGTTATATTTTTTCGTAGTGGTTTCAAAAATTTTAAGGTTACAAAAAAATGGTTTTTAGACTTTTTAAAATTAACTTCAGTTAAGTTGGGTTTATCTATGGTTGTTGTTGGAATTATTTGGTTTGTTATGTGTTTCTTTGTAATTATTCCTCATTATGCTCATTACAGAATCGAAGGTTTTCAAAGATTTTCTGCTTCTTTAGGTTCTGAAGAAGTTGGTAATAAACAAGTGGATTTACCAAATTACTTTTTATCTCGCTATGATGCTTTTGGTGATTCTTATTCGGATGTGATTAAAGGAATTATTTTAAAACCGGATTTGGCTATTAGCATTATTTTCGGTGGTAAAACTGACAATATGATTCAAACTTTAATGCCTGTGGGATTTTTACCATTTGCTTATCCTGTTATTTTTATATTTGCTATTCCCGACTTATTAATAAACTACTTAACAAGTGCAGGTGGTATTGGAACTGGTGAAATAACCAACCACCGAATTTCCATGATTATTCCTATTTTATTTTTGGCGGTAATTTATGCGATTAGTTACTTATCAAAACTATTGGGAGGTCGCTTAAAAAAATTCAAACACGCCACCATTATTATTGCTATTGTTTTAAGCGGTTATGTTTTGGGAATGAATGTTTATACAACTTTTAAATATAACAACCCTGTGTATCAGTGGTTAAGCCAAGCTTTAATAAAAAGAGTTTTTGCTAAAACTGACGATGCTGTTTCTGGTAAAAACTTACAAGTTGGAGATGTTGTAAAACTTTCTCCTTTAGAAAACAAAGATCGTGAATGTGCCAACAAAATTGTGAAAATGATTCCCGATAATGTTTCTGTTTCCGGTCCCGATTATTTAGGAGCTCACCTTTCTATGCGTGAAACTTATGCTATATTTCCGGGACTTTATAATGAAGCAGACTACGTAATAGTTGATGTATTTTCCAAAAAGATCACATCAATTTTAGAAGCTGACTTTTCATTGGTGACTGATACTGTAGAAAAAGTAATTAAAGATCCAAACTATAAATTAGAATCTGGCTGTGGAAACTTGTTTGTATTTAAAAAAGTTGGTTCTCATAACAAAAATACTTTATTGCCAATTCAAGAACGTTACCAATTTAACGAAACAATGTCTAAAGAATTATTTCAATCTTTATACGTGGTTGATTTTAAAATGCCTAAAGATATAACACGCGGTGAAAATAAAGAAATGACAGTTACTTATAGACGTCAGGATGGAAGTCCTTTAGCTGATTATGTTTTATTTTTAACTTTTATTAATGATAAAACTGATGAAATTTATCAATTAGCTAATTTACCTTCCTTTAGTATAAAACAGCCTAGTGAGTGGGAAAATGGACTGTATTATACAGAAAACCTTGAACTTGCTATTCCAGATTTTGTTGAGGCAGGCAGTTACAAAGTGTTTATTGGTATGACCAACGTTATAAGAACACGAAGTATGTATTTGGGTAATATGGAGGTTAAATAACATGAAAGATTTGGCAAAATGGCAAGCTATTAGTTTTATTTCTCGAGGTATGGCCACATTTTTGGGGTTGTTTCAAACCTTTATTATTTTACGTATTTTAACTCAAGCCGAATGGGGAATGGTTCAATTAGCCACCTCTATTGGGGGTGCTTTGGGAATTTATCAACACTTGGGTTTAGCCTCTGCAAGTACTCGTGAAATATCTTCTTCTAAAGATGACACGCATATATTTAAAATATTTGTGACTTCTGTGGCTATTAGATATGTTGTGACTCTACCTTTAGCTTTTGGTTTATTTTTCTTTGCTGATCACTTGGCTGTTAGTATTTATAAACATCCTGAAATTGCTTTTCCTCTTAAAGTTTATGGAATCACTTTATTATTTCAGGGTTTTCAAAGTATTTTAAATTCGGTTATTTCTGGAACTAAACGTTTTAAACATTTATT
>CAYOCN010000008.1:7029-14550 GCA_964402525.1 uncultured Candidatus Saccharibacteria bacterium
TAGGTACAAATGTTTTAGGTTTAAATAATACTGCTGAAACGATTGCTGTTTTTAGTTTTGCTTTACTATTTGCCAAAAAAATTATGAGCATAAGTGATTCTGTAACTGATGTTAATTTACCTGTTTTATCAGAAAAGTTTTCAAAGGACTTTAAAGATTTTAAAGAAACTTTTTGTGATAATTTTAATAAAGTTTTTTCATTTATTGTTTTGTCTGCTGCGGTGGCCGTTTATTGGGCTCCTCAAATAGTTTATGTGTTACTTGGAAAATTTAAGTACTTTGAATATGCTGATTCGTTTCGTTTAATTTTGCCTTTGTTGTTTGCTTTTATCCTTTATTCTTTGTTGGATATTGTTAAATCCAGTGTATTAATACCCGCTAAAATGACCAAAGAAATGTTAATTGGTTTTGCAACTTTGTTAGTTGCCACCGGTGCATCGTTTATTGTTTTATCCAGATACACACACTTTTTTGATAGTTTATTTTCTATGTCTTTGTCTATGGCAATTGGTTCTGTGGTGGCTTTAATTTATGTGGGTTATGTAACTAATGAAAAATTAAAGTTTATGTTTTTTAACATTGACCACGTTTTAGTTTTATTGCAGTTTTTGTTTATTGGAGTTTTAGGTGTTTTAGATAACTTAATAATGAAGGGGGCTATGTTTATTCCTTTTATGATTCTTTTATTTTGGGGAATATCCGTTTCAAAGTTTTTAACAAAACACGATTTATTAAGAGTTAAAAATAAATTATTAGGAATACTTCATAGATGAAAAAATACTTAAAAACTATTTTAAAAGTTTGTGTCAGCATTGCTTTAATATCTTTTATTTTATTAAAAATTGATCGGGCCAGTGTATTAAAATCTTTTGAAACATTTAACCCCATTTATATTGGGGTGATTGTTTTGTTAATAGTTGGAAATTATGTTTTTAGTTCCATTCGTTGGAAACAACTTTTAATTTATGAAAACACCGATTCTGTAAGTACAAAATATTTAATTGGTTTGTACTTTATGGGATCGTTTTTTAACAACTTTATGCCAACCAGTATTGGTGGAGATGTTTTTAAAGTATTAAAATTGGGTAAAAAAATTAAAAGTAACGCAAATGCTTTTTCAGCAACATTTATGGAAAGATTTACTGGCGTTATTTCTTTAGTTTTTTTGGCTTTCTTTGGTTTAATTGGAACTTTATTACGTGGGTTTAGCTCTGATTCCAACCTTTTTTCTTATATGATCTTTAGTTTAATTGGTCTTGTGATACTTTTTGTATTTGGTATTTATGTTGGTTTACAACTACTAAACTTTTTGCGAAAAAAGATAACCAAACTTGATACCATATATACTTCGCTAATAGCCTATAAGGGAAAAACCAAAGTTTTAGTTATAGCTTTTTTAACTTCGTTTATTGTTCAAATCATGACGGTTTTTTCCCAATACTTTATATTTGTGGCTTTGGGCTATACCCCCGATGTATTTAGAGCTTTTTTTATTTTCCCAATTATAATTCTTGCCAGTTTCTTTATTCCTTCACTTAATGGTATTGGTGTGCAAGATATATTATATAAATTTTCCTATGTGTTTTTGGTTATTGCTGAACCCGCTGCTGTTGCAGCTTCATTTATTTTTCATTTGTTTAAGCTTGGCGTGAGTTTAATTGGAGGAGTTTTGTATGCCCTTGGAAAAGCTGACTAATCTAACAAAAACTAAAAAGTGGTTATTAATAGTTCTATTTATAGTTGTGTTTCTTTTAACACGATTGCCAAGAATTGCTACTGACGAAGCCAATCCCGACGGTGTTAACTGGCATTATAGATCTCAACAGTTTGTTAATGGCTTAAAGTATTTTCAATTTGAAAAAACCTATCAACACTACCATCCTGGGGTAACTTTAATGTGGATTACCGGAATTCCAATTGAGCTTGTAAAACAAATTTCCGGTCAAAATCTTTATACCGCTGCAAACTTTGCAATGTTTAATGCTGCCGCAAAAATTCCTTTAGTTTTGGTACAACTTATTTTATCTGTGGTGGCACTTTTGTTGTTGGCTAAGTTTATGGAATTTAAAAAAGCTTTATTCATTATTTCCATGTTTACTTTTGAACCGTTCTTTTTGGGAAATTCTCGTTTGTATCACATGGATATTTTATTAACGTTATTTTTATTTATTTCTTTATTGTTGGCCTATTTTGCTGTTACCAAAAAATCTATGGTGTTTGCCGTTTTGTCTGGTATTTCTTTAGCTTTATCTTTTTTAACTAAGAGTATTGGAATTGGTGGCTTGGTATATATTTCTATGTTTATCTTGTTTTTTAATTTTATTAATAAAGATTTTAAATATGGTTTAAAAATGTTTGGTGTGGTTTTGGGCTCATTTGTATTAGCAATCTTTTTATTGTTTCCTGCGTTATGGGTTAAACCATTTTATTATTTAGGTGAAATATTTAGTGAATCCGAAAGAGTGGGGGTTAGAAAAGGTCATGAACAAATTGTTTTCGGTGAGGTCACCACTGATGCTGGGGCGATATTTTATCCTTTAGTTATAGTTATTAAATCTAGTCCCTTTTTGTTGATTGGATTGTTAATGGGCTTGTTAAATTTTAAACAGCTAAAATCCGCCATAAATATTAAAAAACCTTCTCTTGCGTTGTTTTTGGCGGTGTTTTATTTAGGATATTTTTTGGTAATGACCCTTCCTACAAAAAAATTAGATCGCTACATGCTTGTGATGTATCCATTCTTAGGATATATGGCGGTTACTGGATTTGAATTTTTGGCAAAATTTGTTAAAAAATATAAAAACCACGCGGTTAAGTTTTTTTGTGGAATTAGCGTTTTAGTTATTTTATTTTGGCTTGCCCCATTAATTAATTTATTTCCTTATTATTTTACTTACACAAACCCTTTGGTTGGTTCTTCTGTTAACGCTAATAATTTGGTTGCACAAAAACCATTTGGTATTGGAATTTTCGATTTACGAGATTCTGTAATTAAAAAATATGGTACCACTGTAAAAATGGGGTTTTTGGATGTAAAACCTATGGAGGCTGTTTATTCTGCTTCTCGTGTTTTTGATATTCGTGAGGAAGGCCCAAGTAAATTTGATATTATAATATTAGGAATTAACGAATCCCTGAGTGAAAAAGTTTTGGAAAGTCCTATTAAGTTTAAAAAAGATTTTTCAATGTATATAAACGGTCTCGAATATTGGAGAGTTTATGTTAAAGAAACTAATTAATTTTTTACCTCTATTACCATTAATCACACTGCTTGGTTTATTTTTGCGGTTGTGGGGGATTGATCATGGCTTTCCTTTTATTTTCCATCCTGATGAACCCACCATTGTTAGATCAGCTCTTGGTATTAGATTTTTTCCAAATCCACACCATTTTGACTGGCCCCATTTATATATTTACCTAAATTACTTTTTATATATGGGCTTTTCTAGTCTGCGCGTTTTACTAGAATCTTTAAATTTAAAGCAAGCTATTGTTTCTGTTTTTCCAATTTTGTGGAATGATACTTTAATTTTTTATTTACTTACTCGTATTTTTACAGCAACTTTGGGTGCTCTGGCTGTAATTCCCATTTATTTAGCCGGTAAAAATTTATTTGATAAAAAGGTTGGATTATTTGCGGCTTTAACTTTTGCAATAATTCCTTTTCAAGTGTGGCATGCTCATTATTCTTTGCCCGACACTCCCATGGTGTTCTTTTTGGCTTGGGGAATGTATTTTTCCAGTAAAATACTAACAACCAATAAATGGATTAATTATTTATTTGCGGGTCTATTTATAGGATTTGCCGCTTCCACTAAATATAATGGGGGATTGGCTGCTTTAACAGTTCCTTTGGCTTATGTTTTATATTTTATTTCTACTAAAGAAAAGCTTAAGAAAATTTTTACTTGGAATGCTTTTACTAATTTATTTTTAGCAGGAATTGCTGCAATTTCTGGTTTTATTTTAGGCACACCTTTTTCTGTATTAGATTACGCAACTTTTTCAAGAACTGATGGTCCTCAAGGTGCCTTTTGGCAATTTACCAACGTAGGTTCTGTTAGTTTTACCCAACACATACTTCAGTTTTTTGATGTTTTAGTTAATCAATTACCTAATAATTTTGGTTACACTATTTTGATTGGTTTTTTCTTGGTTGTAGGTTTTTGTGTTTTTAAAAAGAATGATTACAAGTTGTGGTTTATAGTTATATCGGCACTTTATTTAATTTATTACATTTCCGGATTTTCTAAAAGCCGCGCCCATTATTTTATGATTTGTTACCCTTTTGTTGCTGTGGCATTTGGATTTTTTGTTGTTAAGCTTTTGGAACTTTTAAAAAAGTTTAAGTATATTTCTCGCGCTGTAGTTATAATTTTATTTCTCATTCCACTTCTACTTTCTTTGGAAGGTTCCTTAACTTTTGCCAATAAAGATACACGTGTGATTTTATATGATTGGAGTGTTGCTAACTTCAATAAATGGGAGAATGTGGTTTATGACAGTAATGAAGTTGACTCTGTTCTAAAAAAACTTCCTATCCGTAAATTCAAACAAGTTCCTCTTGCTACTCATGGTTATATTATTCTTTTCAATAATGTAGACTATAACTTAAGTTTACCTTTCGAAGAAAAGCTGTTTATAGACAATACTTTGCGTAGAGGTCCAAAAATTAAAGTTTTAAAATTTTAAATTGTTTAAAAAATATAAATACGAAATATTAATAGCCTTATTGTTTATTCTTAGTCGTTTTCCTGATTTAGGTCACGACATGTTTAACACCGATGTGTGGAAGTGGAAATCTCGAAGTTACGATTTTGGTTCGGGTGTGTTTAATTTTGAATTTGATAAAACCATTCAAAAGTATCATCCAGGAGTAACGTTGATGTGGCTTGGTACTTTTGGGGTGAAAATTTACAACTTATACCACGACACCTTTTTATCCACTGTAAATATTAATTCTGTTACAGCGGTTTTTGGATTGAACTTTGTTCAAATGCTTTTGGTGGTTTTTACCACTGCTATAACGCTAGCCTTTATTTTTTATGTTTTAAATAAATTGTTTGGTGCTAAATACGCTTTTTTTGCGGTTGTTTTAATTATGTTAGAGCCTTTTTATACCGCGCTAACTCGAACATTCCATTTGGAAGGTATGATGTCCACTTTTATGATGGCTTCAATTTTGTGGTTTTATTATTGGTTACAGGATTCAACCAAGAAATCGCGCTTAATACTAGCTTCATTTTTTGCCGCGTTGTCGTTTTTAACTAAAACTTCTAGTTTATATTTAATTCCTTTTTTTGGTTTGTACTCATTAATAACCACGTACAAAAAAGGTCAAAAGCCACTCATTTATATAAAAGAAACTTCTATTATGTTTTTTAAGTGGTTGGTTCCGGCCATTGGTTTTGTATTTTTGTTTTGGCCCGCTCTTTGGGTAAATCCTTTGAGAGTTTTTGAAGTTTTATATAAAGGTGTTGCTGTGGTAGGAGTTGAACTAGACCACGCCCAATTTTTCTTTAATAAATATGTGGAAGATCCGGGGATACTTTTTTATCCAGTGGTTTTAGTTTATAGATCTTCTTTGCAGTTACTTTTTGGTGTAATTTCTTTTTCATTTTTCTTAAAAAAGTTTTTAGATAATAAAAATCGTAAGTTTATAAGTTATTTGCTTATATATACCTTGTTTTATTTAATAGAATTAACGATTCCTTCAAAAAAACTTGATCGTTACATAATGCCTGCTTTTCTAAGTTTGTTACTTTTATCTTCATTTTTTTATTTGTGGATGCTAGAAAAAATTAAGTTAAATAATGTGTTTAAGTATGGAATGTTCTTTTTATGTTGCGCTATACCTATGATATCAATTCATCCCGATTATTTATCTTTTTATAATCCTTTAATGGGTGGTTTAAAAACTGGAATATTTGTTATTGAACCTAAATGGATGATTGGTCAGCGCGAAATTGTTTCTTATTTTAAACAGGTGCAAAAAGATAAAAACTACAAATTTTCTGGTGACGATGTTTCATTTGAAAAATTAATTAAAAATAATACATATGATGAAGTTTTAACGGTTGGGTTTCCTGAAAAGTACTACACCCAAATTTGGCCATTTTTCCGAGAAATGGGTGGCTGGGCAGTTATTCAAGACTTAAGTGGTTTTGCTAAATACACTCGTTATTTTGTTTATCCGGTGTGGGAAGACACTTCAAAGGAAGAAAACAGATTTACTCTTGAGTTTGTAGGAACAATAAAACTTAGAGGTGTAGATGTTTACAATGTTTATATTAGAAAATGATTAATTTCCTTATTAAAAAAGCTCAAGATAAGGCTGTTTCCGGTACAGTTGTGGTGACGGTTGGTATTTTGTTTGGATCGTTTTTTAGCTATGTATTGCAATTACTTTTGGGTAGATTGCTTTCGGTGGAGGATTACGGAACTTTTAATGCCCTTTTAGCTTTAACTTATTTAATAGGTGTTCCCACTGGAGTTTTATCAACTTCCTTAGTTAAAATTTCGGCTGAGTACGCTGCAAAAAAACAATTTGGTACTTTAACCACTCTATTTTGGGATTTTACAAAAAAAGCTTTATTAGTAGGACTTGCTACTGGAATAACAATTTACATATTGGGAAACAAAATTTCAGTTGATTTAAAAATTCACGATCCCACGCTTTTTATTTATTTTGGAATTTTTTCTGGTATGTCCTATTTAGGTGTTGCTACCGGATCCTACTTACAAGGTTTATTGCGTTTTAAGGCTTTTGCTTTTTATACCATTTTTGGTGCGTTTATTCGTATGTTACTTCCAGTTATTTTTTTACTGTTGGGGTTTAAATTATATGGTGTTTTCGGAGGAATTTCCTTGGCGGCGATTATAGCTTTTGCCACAGCCTTTTTACTTTTAAGGAAAAATTTTGAAAAAGAAGAAAATGTTAATTTAAAACCAATTTATAAAAGATTATTTACCTTTAGTGTTCCGGTTTTATTTATTAGTTTGAGTTTAATGGCCCTAAATAATATGGATATGATTTTAGTGAAAAAATATTTTGATCCGTTGTTGGCAGGATATTATGCGGGAACAGTAACTCTTGGAAAAATATTATTATTTGGAGCGGGAACTGTAACCACTGTCATGTTTCCTCAAATTTCAGCACTTCATGCTAAAAAAGAAAATTATATGCCACGTTTTAAAAAGTTTTTTGGAATTCAATTGCTGGTGGCTGTGCTAGGTGTGGTGGCTTTTAGTATCTTTCCTAAAATTTTAACCTTAGCTTTTTTTGGACATCGATTTGAAACCTCGGTGTCTTATTTGCCTTGGTACTCACTTTTTATTGGAGTTTACGTTTTAGTTAATTTTTTAGTTTTATTCTTTTTAGCAATAGAAAAATTTGGAGTGGTGGTTTTGCTTGTGTTGGCGGCTTTTATTCAATATTTTTTGTTAAACGCTTTTAATAATAGTTTATACGATATTATTTTTGTGAATTTGGGTGTGGGTGTGGTTTTGCTTTTAAGTTTA
>CAYOCN010000009.1:0-14001 GCA_964402525.1 uncultured Candidatus Saccharibacteria bacterium
GATCCAAATATTCTTTAAGATCATCTATTTTTTTTTTTTGTTTTAGCTCAAAATATTTTTTTCTTTCTGCATGATCATTTAAATCAAATTTTGTTGCATTGTATAATTCTTTTGTATTAAATAGTGGAAAATTCATAAGGCCTATTCTAAAACAATTTCTTCAGTTTGGTAACCCCCATTTTCAAAAACGGTTAAAACCGAGAACCTGGAAGATTGAAATATCTTTTGAGGGAATTCATTAACAGTGCTAGAAACAGCACCAACAACAAAATATTTTAATGAACTCTTTGTAGAATCAACCAAAGTACTTGATTGGTGGTGGTCACCTACAAACACAGCAGACACCTTGGAAGATCTTAAATCAGATAAAATTTGCAATCGTTGATCATTCAAACGTTGAACAGAATCTTTATAAACAGAATTAGAATCATTTAACAAAGAACTACTACCCATATATTTATTAGCAAAAAATACAGATAATCCATCAGTGAAAATAGGTTGAGATAATAAAACAAAATCAACATTAGGAATATCTTTTGTAAGAGCAGTCATTGTTGAAAATTCCAAAGGGGTATAGTTGGCACTATTGTCTACCATAAGAAACTTTTTACCCTTTACATCAACAAGTTCATAATTATTACCAAACACTTTTATAAAATTAGTAGCACCTACTGATTGTGCCAAATCGTGATCTCCAGGAATAGCGTAATATAAAATACCCGAAGCATCCAAAGTTGCTTTTACTTTTTATAAACTTGCCACATCACCAAAATCAGTTAAATCTCCAAGTAAAAAAATAGCACTTACATTGTTCTTCTTACACAAGATTAAAGCTTTATCTAAATTTGTAAAATCTTGATGAATATCCGAAAGTATAGCCACCTTAAATAACGCTTCATTCGTCGTCACAACAGGTGCAGTGCTCTCTTTGGTAGCTTCATTAGAAGATATTCCAACGTCTGTTAAACGCGCTACAAACTTACCTGCTACGTCACCTACTTGGCGCTCATCAATCTTTACATGAACCCTCGATAATAATGCTCCGGATAAATTAGCAAATTTGTCAGAAGACATTGTAGAAAGTTCTCTAATAAAAAGGGATAAAACTAATATAAAAGCACTTAAAATAGTTATAGAAATAATGGATTTAAATAACCTAACAATAGGATTGGAACTTTTAGATTTTGAAACAGAATCTGATCTTCTAAACATGATTATATTGTACTACGTATTACATCTTATCAACAACACTGATACCTAAAAGGTCAAGAGCACTCTTTAGCACTTGGCAAGTCTTTCTGGTAATAATCAAATGTATTTTTTTTGTATCTACATTTGAATCTGATAATATGGGAACTTCATTATAAAATGAATTAAATTTTTGAGCTAAATCGTATGTAAAACCAGCAATGATACTAGGAGAAAATGTACTACCTGCTAAAACAGCTAATTCCTCAAACTTAATTAAAGTTGTAGCAAGGGAACGTTCACTAGGATGCAAAGAAACATTCTCCATTAAAGAAAGATCCACCATAAAATCTTTTTCAACAAAACCAGACTTAATAAGTACCGAGGTAGCTCTAGCATACGTATATAACAAATAGGGACCTGTATCTCCTGTAAGAGATAACGCCTTATCTTCGTCAAAAACGATATCTTGACCCATCCCCTGCTTTAAAACGGAATACTTTATAGAGGAAACAGCAACCTTTTCGGCAGTGTCATCTTTAATAGAAGGAGTTACAAAACTTGTAGATGACATTATATGTAAAACCTCCTCTTTGATTTTATCTATAAGTTCATCACCTGCAATTACTTTTCCAGTACGTGATGACATCTTTCCACTTTTTAAACGCATCATTCCATGAGATAAATGTTTTGTAACTTTGGCTAAATCAGGATCAGAAAACTCTAAAGCTTTTAATAATACTTTAAAATAGTCTACAATTTCATTTGCAGTAATAACAATAGATAAATCGTAAGGGAAGACCTTAAATTTTTCAGAAGCTAAACCTAATTCTTTAGCTTCATAAGTAGGTAATCCTTTGGAATTTATAAAAACACGGGTATGTAATCCATATTTTTCAGCTTTAAATACTACAGCACCGTCACTTTCTTCAAAAACACCCAAACCAAGTAATTTGTTAACTTTTTGAACACCATACTCTCCTACAAAACTTTCAAAAAAATAATGATCAAATTTTGTACCTAGTTTTTCATAAATAGTTTCAAAATATTCTAAGCTCCATAATCTTCCTTTGCTATAAAGACTTTTTATTTCCTCTAAGAAAGATTCATCTAAAGTATCAAGCTGTTTAGCGTAGTCAATTTGTGGTTCAATCTTCCCAATTTCCTTTAAGTGGCGCTGAACAGACACATATATAAGATAATTAATATTCGTAATTTCATCCTTCACAGAAGTATCTTCTTCAAAAGACTGGGCTCCTAACGCGTAAGCTTCTCCCAAAAACTTCACACGTTCTACTAAATCTTTTTTCTCTAAATCCACTAAAGTAAGTTTCCTATCGTCTAAAAGTTTCTTCATGCCCCAAATAGATTTAGCTACATGAATACCAACATCTCCCTGATAATTAGCTTTTTTAACAATAGCTCCTTGGTAAGCAATTAAGCGTGCAACAGATTCTCCTATACAATTACTCATGAGATGACCAATATGAATAACCTTAAAAGGATTAGGGTCGGTATACTCAACCATTACTTTTTTTCCTTGAAAGGGCATATCAGTATTTGGCATATCGTGGGTGTAAGAAATTTCAGAAAAATCTAGATCAAATAAATTAATCTTTAACCAAATATCAGATATTTTAACATTAATAAAACCTGGATTTACAACAGTAATACTCTGTAATAGGGGATACTTTTTTCCGGAAAATTCAAAATCTAACTTTAAGGCTTCTAACCCATAGTAAATCTCACTGCCCACTTCCATAGGAGTTTTTTTAACAAGTTTAGAAATAGCTAGAGCAACATTAGTGGAAAAGTCACCAAGATCCTCTTTAGGAGGTATTTCTATAACAAAATCAGGGAAATCAATTCCATAAATATCTTTAACCACCTCTTGTATTCGATTCTTAAGAAATCCCTTTATATTCATATAAATGATATTAACATTTTTGTAATTAATTATAAATTGACTCAAACTTTATATCTCCCTGTAGATCAGTTCTGTAAACCTTGCAATCTTCATTTTCTAAAAACTTTAAAACGGTGGGGGAAGGATGACCATAACTATTCTCCCCTACAGAAACCACACAATAATTAAACTTAAAACGGTCAAATAATGGCTTAAACAAGCCATTTTCGGAACCATGGTGAGATACTTTATACACGTCCAATTTGTCATAGATTGTACCCTTTAGACCTATAAAATCTATATTAGATTGGGCTAAGGATTCGGCATCACCCAGCAACAACGCCTCAAACCCCCTATAGGACACAAAAAGCACTGTGGAGTTATCATTAATGGAAAAGCTACTAGATACAGAACTGGTTTTTGTTGGCCACAAAACTTTTATGTAAACACCGTCTATAAAAAATTCATCATCTTTAAAAACTTTAATAACATTAAATTTCTCCGTTAAAGATTTAAAATTTAAACAAGTTTGTGAACTACACGCGATGTCGTTAAACGTAACTGTATCTATGGAACATCTTTGAAGAACCTTGGGAAGACCGCCAATGTGATCCACATCCATATGAGTAGTAATTAACATTTTTAAATCACAATTAAAAAACTCACGTTGGGATAATTTGTAATCAACTTCATTACCACGTCCCCCATCCACTAATATTTTATTATTTGAAGGTGTGGTTATAAGTATAGCGTCACCTTGTCCTACATCTAAAAACTCAATTTTAAAATGATCACGATCCAAATAAAAACCAAGAAATTTTAAAGCAAGAAAAAATAAAAATAACAAAATTAAATATTTAAACTTCATTGCTATTACTATAAAAACGATAATAAATACAAACAGATGTAAAAATTAAAACATAATAAGAAATAAAAAACCAAAGAGGAATTTTTAGATCAAAAGAAATAAAATTAAAATTTGAAAAAAAGTTTATTACAGAAATGAAAAAATCTTCAAATAAGTAATTAACAATATATACGGTATGTATGACAAAGTCCCCTACCCCAACAAAAGATACTATTAAAAATAAACCACCTAAAATGGTGCACAAGGGAACTGTCCAAAGAATTAGTGCATTGATAATAGGACTTAACACAGAAACTTTTCCAAAATTAAAAGACAACAGGGGCCAAACCAAAGCTTGCGCGGCCACACTGGTACTAAAGTCATCCAAAAGAAAAAAATCAAACTTTAGAAATTTTGTTAACAAAAGCTTTACTGGGTTGGAAAAAATAACCAAGCTTAAAGTTGCCATAAAACTAAGTTGAAAACTCAAACTAGTTAAGTAGTCGGGACTTATCAGCAACATGACAATCGCTGAAAATATCAACACTTTAAGTGTATCCAAAGATCTACCATAATATTTTCCCCAAACAACAATACTACCCATAATTAAAGATCGAATAACGGGAGCTTCAAACCCACTAAACAGTGAGTACAGTGCAGTAAAAAACTGGGCAATTAACAAATTTCTAAGTTTATACGGTGAACCTACAATCTTTAAAATTAAACTAAAAACCAAACTAATGTTAAATCCGGATACAACTACAATATGTATTGTCCCCGTATCTCTTAAAGATTCCTCAAAAATGGGTACATTATTTAATAAATTTAAACCAATTGTCATACCTAGTAATAATTCGGCATGAGGGCTGGGAAAACAGGAAAAAACCTTTGTCACCAAGATATCTTTAATAAGAGAAAAATTATTGTTTACATAATCAATAGCAGGAGAGATAAATCCAAGTGGCAACGTTTTACCTATATTAAAATAAAACCACAGTACACATCTAAGAAAACATATCAAAGTTATTATGACGAATAAACTCATATATAAATCAAAAAGAAATGGAATCCTTTAACTTCTCACACACAGAAGCAGATAATGTAGATTTGGAAAGAAATTCTACAAAATCAACATAGGGTCTGTTATCTATAATCCTCTGAGCATACGTGGGACCAATTCCAACTAGCGCGTCTAACTCTTGGCTAGACGCATTATTAACATTAATCAACGTTGAAGTATTGATATCTCCGGAAGAACTAACAACACTGGAAGACTCTTTTACAGTGGAAATTTTTTTATAATACAACGGAGCCACCTCAACATTTTGATCAAGCGATGTGTAAAACTCCCATTCAAAAGGAATATAAATTTTCTGACTATCTATAAGTTTTTGTGACAAATTGACATTTTTTGATACCCACAATATAGAAGCAGCATCTAAAATACCTCCACCTTTAACTATTAAATCCCCTACCCTTGAAGTGGCGGGTAAAGAATATATTCCTGGGGTAACCACAGCACCCGCAAGATCAACTACTATTTCAGAGTTACTGGGAGTAATCATGTCAGTAGTAACTGCAACACTAGTATTTTTGGTTTTTCTTAAAGTAAAAAATAAAAAACTCCCAAGAAAACCCAACACAAACACAACCACGAAAGTTAATACTATATTTCTATGACAATAATCTTTTAATAAATCAAAAATCATAACCAGATAAGAACATAGAAACTAAAAAATTTAAATAAGGGAAGGTAGTAAAAGAATAGAATTTTAATTATTGACAATATTAACCGCAAAATAATTGCAGTGTATACCCTATCTAAATAGCATATATTTATTAATTACCGCATATTTACCGCTAACATATAAGCAATAAAAACCACATCAAACATACAATACGGATATAAATATAATTATTCTTCGGAAAGTGCTTTTAAAAGTAAATCTTTAAATAAAGGATTCTTTTTAAGGTTTTTTATTAAGGTAACAAACTTTGTTTCATTTATTTTGTAATAAACTTCTCTACCCTTTTTATCATTCTTCAAAAATCCAAGGGAAGCTAAAACACGTAAATGGTGGGAAGCTAAGTTTTCTTCAACGTTTAATTTGTCAGCTACTTCGCTAACATTTTTTTGACCATCGCTCAAAAATTCTACTATTTTTATTCTATTTTTGTCAGAAAATGCTTTGGATACTTTATCAACAGCCATACGCGTAATATACAACATTGATTGTTACATTACAAGAATCTCATGAGGACAATCTGCATCTATATTGAATGGCTTGAGTAAGATGATCCGAATTAATATTAAAAGCCCCTTCCATATCAGCCACAGTTCTGGACAGTTTTAAAAGTTTAAAATAGGTTCTAGTGGAAAAATTGAACTTATTGGCAACTTTGTTAAGTAACGAAATACCAACGTAATCCAGCTTACAAAATTCTTTAATTTGAGACAAATTCATTTCACTATTAAAATGAATACTCGAGTATTTTAGAAAACGTTTACGTTGCAATTCTCTAGCCACTTTTATTTTACATATATAATCGCTCAAAGAAGTATATTCAACATTACTATTATTTATAGAGGAGGGATCAACAGAAAAAACATTAATGTGCATGTCTACCCTATCCATCAAAGGTCCCGTTAATTTTTTGGTGTATAAAGAAATTTGGTGTGGATTACAGGTACAAGGGATAGTGGGATGTCCCAAATATCCGCAACCACAAGGATTACATGCAGCAATTAACATAAACCTTGAAGGAAATGTTAGAGCTCCCCCACTACGGGCTATAGAAATAAAACCGTCCTCTAACGGCTGACGTAATGATTCAACAACAGTTCGTGAAAATTCCGAAAACTCATCCATAAATAAAACTCCTCTATGCGCTAAACTAATTTCCCCAGGTGTTATATTTGTATTCCCACCTCCAAGCATTCCACTATATGAAATAGTGTGATGGGGATTCCTAAAAGGTCTGCGCACTAACAAACCTTGGTTAGGCAAAAGCTTTCCTACACACGAATAGATTTTTGTAACCTCCAAAGATTCCTCCTCGGATAAAGGCGGTAAAATAGATATCAAGGAACGTGCCAACAATGTTTTTCCAGAACCAGGACTACCTACCATAAGCAAGTTATGCCCTCCTGCAGCACAAATACTTAAAGCGTTTTTAGCATTCTGGTGTCCGACAATACTAGAAAAAGTTAAATCACCTGTAGAATTAATTTTTTGAGACACCAACTCACTATAAAAAGTATTAATTTGAGAAGATATTAATTTAGTTTTAGATAAATGCTCCACTATCTCGAATAGGTTAGTAACTCCAAATATTTCCAATCCATCAATTGTAGAAACTTCATTTAAACAATCTTTAGGAACAAATACTTTTTTTAAACCTTCACTTTGCGCATGAAGAACAAATAATAAAGCACCTCTGGTATAACGAACATTTCCATCTAAAGAAACTTCTCCAAAAAAGCTGGAATCATTTGGAACACAAATGTCATAGATAGCACATAGAATACCAACTGCAATTGGAACATCGTAAAATGATCCAATTTTTTTAATGTCAGCAGGAGCTAAATTAACAATTATTTTTTTATTTGGAAAAGGTACTTTTAAATTTAACAATGCAGTTTTAATACGGTACCTACTCTCCTCTATGGATTTACTAGGTAAACCAACTATTTCAAATCCAGGTAACCCTCGTGAAAAAATATTAACTTCAACATCTACATTCCTAGTTTCTAAACCAACATACGTAAAAGATTTAATGTTAACAAACATAGTATCTCCCATTAGATTCTTCTATAATTCCATTTAGTACTAAAGGAGTAATTATTGTATACACTTTATTAAGAGGGATTTTTAAGTACACTGATAGCTCATCCACAGTTAAACTTTCCTCTTTCAAAAGATCAACTACTACTCTACCTTCCTTAGTGATAGAAATACACTCAACACCGGATGCACTATTTTCCTCTCTTTTATGGAAGCTACTGAAAAATAATTTATTAACATCAAAGCCACATTTAACAGTAGAAGCACCCTCACCAATCAGCTGACAGTAGGCATCACAGTATGGTGAAAATATTGATGTTGGCAGACACACTATACTCTTGCCATACTTACGGGCACATGACACCGTATTTAGGGAACCACTATTCAAACGAGCTTCAACCACAAATACAACGTCGCACAAACCAGCCACAATTCTATTTCTACGAGGATAAGACCATTTTCTAGGCGGAACGTCACCCTCAAACTCAGAAATGATTAACCCACCCCCTATAAGTATTTTTTCAAATAACTTTTTAAATTCCCCCAAAAAATTAAAATCAATACCGCAAGGCAAAACAGCAATTGTAATACCTCCCAAAATTACAGTAGTTAAGTGCGCCTCGTAGTCAACGCCGGACATAAACCCAGAAACAACTCTTATAGAAGACAAGTCCAATGTATTGAAAATACTTTTAATACATTTAATTCCATATAAAGAAATAACCCTACTTCCAACAACACCTAAGCAATTATCAAAGATACCCTCACGAATATTACCCTTAATAAATAATTTCTTAGGAGGATTTGGAATATTTTTTAAACTAGTTGGATACAGAACACTGTTAATATCCACGTTCTCTACTTTGGTAAACATAAGAAGAAAATACAAATATTTTTTAAAATAAACAATAAAATTAAATCTAAAATTTTTAGAATTCTGCTAATATAAATTATATGAGTAACCTAATAAGTTTAAGCGACCTAATTAAAAATGCTAAAAAAAGTGGAATAGATTTTGGTAAAGGAGATCCCTACAACAGACTTCGATATTATACAAAAATAGGATGGCTTCCACACATGATTAGACAACAAAACATAAAAGGAAATCTAGAAGGGCACTATCCTGCATGGGCGCTGAATACTCTAATAAAAATAGAAAATCTAAAACTACAAAACATGTCAAATGATGAAATAGATAAACTTATAAAAACAAAAAATAATGTAACTAACATAGTACATTCACTGAATACACAAGATAATAAGCGCAAACTAACAAATATATTACTCATAGGATTTTTACTGTTAGTGATAGCAGTAGAAACAAACGTTATAAATATAAGCAAACCAAAAGAAATTAACACGGACACGCTATCCCCAAACACAGATATCGTATTAATAAAATCTGGAACAGCATTTGTACCCAAAAACACTAAACAGATCGATGTAACAACTACAAATGTAAACTCAACGTATAAAATAAATATTACATTTAAAACTAATTATTTCCCTGCTACTAGGTACTGGGTATCAAATATAAAAGACAACAAAAGTTTTAAATTAGAACTTGATGCACCTGCTAGTGAGGATGCAGAATTCTCTTGGTTCATAATTAAATAAATCACATTTCCCGTTACGAGAAATACCCCAAAAATACCCTTGACACTAACATAAAATTTGACGCATACTTGATTTATGGAAAATAAAATATCTACCCTAAATAAAATTTCTAACGTGATTCTCATATCACTCACTTTCTTACTACCAATTTTTTTCTTACCAACTACAGGAGAATTTTTTGAATTTAATAAACAAACACTACTCTTTGGTTTAGTAGGAATACTCTTAATAGTGTGGTCGCTAAATGTCTTGGCAAAACAAAAGTTCACTATCACAAAATCTATAATAGACTTACCTTTGCTAACATTCCTTTTTGTGGTTATCCTATCAACCATTTTTGCAAAAGATAAAGTATTAAGTATCTACGGTAGTCCAGGAAGATGGTTCCCTAGTTTGTTTGGATATTTGATATTAGTAATTTTTTATTACTTAACAACAGCAACTATTAAAGGATTAAATATAATAGAAAAAGTCATATATACATTAGTAGCATCTGCAACTATCTCCTCCATTGTCGCTATCCTTAGCTACTATAATATTTTCCTTGGAAACACAGATTACTTTAGAATAAGTAATTTCACCTTAACAGGTTCCGTAACATCAAGTGTAATATTGGCAGCAATCGCCATAGTAGTATCATTAGCCACACTTGCATACGAAGAATCTAAAATCGCAAAACTATTATTAAGTATCGCGGCAATTGTGAACTTCGGTCTTGTTTGTATTACAGGTGTAACAGCAGGATGGATTGTATTAGGAGTTGGAATATTAGCTACATTTATAGTAATAAAACCAAACAATATCTTTAAGGATAAACCAACAATATTAGCTATCACAGGAGCATTAGTAGTAACTTTGTTAGCTACAAACTTATTAACAACAAAAAGTTTCTTATTGAATAGTAATTATCCAAAAGAAATAAATCTCTCAATGAAAGAAAGTTGGATTGTAACTTCTTCTATAATAAGAGACTATCCCCTATTAGCTACAGGACCATCTACTTTCTATATTAACTACTCCAGATATAAATCATTAGAAAGTAATCAAACTGATACATGGAATATAAAGTTTGATAAAACATATAACGAATTATTTAATATCGTAGCTAACTTGGGAATTTTAGGATTATTGGCAGTGGTTTACCTAGGTATAAGAATAACTAAATTAATTAAGGCTGGGTATGAAGCTGATGATGAAGAAAGTTTAGTAAAAATAATCACAGTAGCATTAATAACAACTGTAGCTGTATTCTTTGTAACTTATGCCAATATATTAAACTCCTTCCTAGTATTTATGTTTATGGCCTTAATGGTAGTAATACAGGCTGAAACCGGAATAACAAAAAGTGCTCAAACCATTATGGTAGAACTCACCCAAGGTAAGCTTGGTTCAAAGTTCAGTTATCTTAGATTTATCATAGGTATACCGGCCATCGCCTTAAGTATTTACGGTGGTTATCTTATGACAAGAACCTACGCCGCAGAAGTATATACAAGAATGGCAATCGTAGCTGCACAACAAAACATGTGGTCAAAAGTATACGATTATCAAACCAATGCTATAAAGATGAATCCACAAAGAGATACCTATTACACAAGATACGCACAAACAACAATATCCTTAGCCACAATGTTATCTAACAAAACTGACTTAACAGATAATGATAAACAAACAATTCAAACACTTATAGCCAAAGCAATTAAAAGTGCAAAAATTGCTACTGAAACTGCAAGTCCATTGAACTCAAGAAACTGGGAAACCAGAGCTTCCATCTACAGAGCTATAACAAAAGCCACTGAAAACGCTTCTGAGTGGGCTGTAGCTTCTTACAACATAGCAGTTCAGTTAGATCCAACCAATCCAAAATTGAGAGTGGATTTAGGTGGAGTTTTCTTTGCTAAAGGAGATTACTCCTCTGCCGCCAATCAGTTTAGACAAGCAGTAGCTTTAAAGCCAAACTATGCTAATGCTTACTATAATCTTGCACAAACATTTGTGAAATTAGGTGATATGCAAAATGCAAAACTTGCCTTAGAAAAAACAAAGAGTCTTCTCCCCCAAGAATCAGAAGATGTTAAAAAAGTGGATGAAGATATAGCTTCCCTAGCAACCATGCCAACTGTCGCGGGAGATTCCACAGCAAAACCAAGTGTTGAAACAATAGAAGAAAAGGCACCTGCGAAAGAATCTACCCCTACAACTAAATCTCAAGAACCATTATCTAAAGTGGGACAAGAAGAAAAGGTCGTAGGTGAAGGAGCTTTGATAAACGATAAAACTAAGGAATCAACACCAACTACAAAGTAACCTGTATCTAACGCAATAAAGGAAAAAGGACCGTGAAAACGGTCCTTTTTTGTGGGCACAATTGAACTAAGTGAAAAAATATGATAATGTGCAACACATAATTTCCAATTAAACAACAATCAAAAAGGAGAAAGAATAATGAACTCATTACAAATATGTGATGGAGCAACCGTATGGGTTCCCCTACAAGAGATACATTGGATAAATACACAGGATGCAGAAAAAAAAGAGGAACACGGAAGAACTTATGTTAAAGCAATTGTATTAGAAACACCAGATAAAAAAGGTTATGTAACATTAAAACTAACCACAACGTCCACACAAGTTCGAGTACATCACAGCAGCTTAGTTTAACCAACAAAAAACCCGACCATAAACCAGTCGGGTTTCTTTTTTCTATATGGTGGGGAGGGAGGGAGTCGAACCCACATAGCCGGTTTTTCAGACCGGTGCCTTGACCACCTTGGCTACCGCCCCATAAGATTAATCAATAAGTATCTTGGTGGCAACTCGTCGCTTACGCTCCTATTGCACCCCAATCTACTAAATTCGCTTTGCTCATTAAGTATCTTGGTGGACCGTACCGGATTTGAACCGGTGACCTCTTCCATGCCATGGAAGCGCTCTACCAACTAAGCTAACGGCCCACAATGTAGTTCATTATAAAACAAATGGTTCTTAACGACAACGCACTACTCGTCTACTCTTTTCCATAACACCACTTGTGTTAAACACCATTCTTTTATTAGGCATATTAGCAAGATTATAAAGTTTTACAGGCTTTTCAGCATTAAAAACAACTATTTTTGGGATATCTTGTAAAACTGTCATAACTTTACTCATAAGTTCTTCAACTCCTTCTCCACTAGCAGCAGATATACCAAACACTTCAATATTCTTTTTCTTAAAAGCAGCTTTAATATCTGCTAAGGATTCTTTAACTTCCGTTAAATCTATTTTATTAATAGCAATTACTTCCTTCTTATCTATTAAATTAGCTCCATAATCTTTAAGCTCATCCCTAATCATTTTATAAACATTTAAACAACCAGCCACCATATCTTCTTTAAATTCCATAGGATCTATTAAGTGAACTAACATTCTAGTTCTTTCAATATGTCTTAAGAAATCAATGCCTAATCCTTTTCCTTTAGAGGCACCCTCAATTAAACCAGGGATATCAGCAAGCACAATACTATGACCATCTTTCAACGTATATGTTCCAAGGTTAGGACTTAAAGTGGTAAATGGATAATCACCAACTTTAGCGTTAGCATTTGTTAAATAGTTAATTAAGGTGCTTTTACCTGAATTTGGAACACCCATCAACCCAACATCAGCCACAAGTTTTACTTCCATTTTTATTCTTTTTTCAGCACCCAAAATGCCGGGGGTATATTGCATAGGAGTTTGGTTGGTAGAACTTCGAAATCTAAAATTACCCTTTCCACCAATACCACCTTTTGCAGCCAGTATCTTTTGATCAGCTTCCACTAAATCCCCTATCAAAACAGTATCGTTTTCTCTAATTTCATAAAGCAAGGTTCCAATCGGAACTTTAATATAAAGATCTTCTTTGGATTTCCCCGTCATTTTCTTTTTCCCACCCATTTCCCCGTCATCTGCTCTAAAGTGAGGTTTTGTATGGAAGTCAATTAAAGTGGCTTGATTTTCATTAGCAATAAAGTAAACACTTCCACCATCTCCTCCGTCACCACCATCGGGTCCGCCCTTAGGAATAAACTTCTCTCGACGAAATGAAACACGTCCATCGCCGCCATTACCCGCTTTAATTTTTATTTCTGCAATATCTATCATACTAATTCATATAATTTCTTGGGTTCTGCGCTACCCCGTTGTATTTTACCATATAGTGTACATGGGGACCTGTGGAGTGGCCGGTACTACCCATTAAACCAATAATAGCCCCTCGTTTTACAGTGTCTCCAAAACTCACATCAAGTCTGCTCATATGACCGTAAACTGTTTGATAGCCATTTCCGTGATCTATGACAATGTGTAATCCCAAACCGGTAGGATCCCAACCTGATCTAGTAACCTTACCCCCAGTACATGCTAATAACGGCGGCATTTGAGCACCAAGCGGTGTAGCTATATCCATACCATTGTGGTACCAAGAAAATTCTTGGGTAACAATGTTAACAGTTGAAGGCCACACACATAAATCTTTATTACCCTTAGCTTGACCTTGATTCCCCATTGATGGAGGGCTGTATTGTAAAACAGGCATAACAGGTGCAGGTATTTTTCCACCAGGAATAACAAGTTCAGTACCAATCGCCAATTTTGAAATATCCAAGATGTAGTTAAAGTCAGCAATAGCTTGTGGG
>CAYOCN010000010.1:0-9493 GCA_964402525.1 uncultured Candidatus Saccharibacteria bacterium
AACTGAATGCTTTACTTGTACTTTTTATGATAATATCATAGCCAACTAGTCTTAATATAAGTAGGAAAGGAGGTCGTGATGACTAAATTTTTGTGTTGGTTTGTTGACTTTGTTGGTACTCCAGGTACCTTTTACTTTAGAGGTGGGTTATTGTTTTTGTCGGCAATCTTTACGGTTTTTGTAGAGCTTGCTTTAGTTGTCGGTTGTATTTTGTATATCATAAACAACTGAAACCTTTTTTGGGGGAACAGCTGATAATTTATTAATTGTTTCCCCAACTTCACCCTTTAAAAAGTCTCTTCACACTGCTAATATATCTCCATGGAAATAACCTACATAGGACACTCAAGCTTTAAGATAAAAGGCAAAACATTAAGTTTAGTAATTGATCCATACAACCCAAAAATTGGATATAAATTTCCAAAACAAGAAGCTGATATGGTTTTAGTTACACATGACCATTTTGATCACAATTATGTTGAAGGTGTTTCAAACTATAGATTATTAATTGAAAATCCCGGTGAATACGAAGCTTCTGATGTTTTTGTTACAGGTATTCAGGTTTTCCACGATGAAAATAGCGGAGCTGATAGAGGTACTGATACTATCTATATGATAGAAATTGATGGTTTTACCATTTTACATTTAGGTGATTTAGGTCATGAACTTTCTGCTGAGACACTTGAAAAATTACTAGACATAGATGTTTTAATGATTCCTGTTGGTGGTAAATATACAATAGACGCTGAAGTGGCCGCTAAAGTTATTTCTTCTATCGAACCTTCTTACGTTATTCCGATGCACTATAAAACCGCTACTTTAATAGATATGACGGATTTAGATGATGTGGGTAAGTTTTTAGATGAAATGGGTGTGGACGAAAATAACGTAAGAAAAGAGGATAAACTAAAAATTACTTCTAAAAGCGATGTTCCTGAAGACACCCAGATTATTATTTTGAAACCTATTCATTAAAGTGCTTTAATGAATTTGTAGGGTGAATATATGATAGAGAAGAAAACCCATAACTATACAAAAAGCTTAGAGTTACGTGTACCGCCTCATGACATCGAGGCAGAGAAATCTGTTATTGGTGCTTTGCTTTTAGATAAGGATGCACTATTTAAAGTTGTTGAATTTTTAAGACCCCGTCATTTTTATAAGGATAATCATGAAAGAATATATGAAGCTATTTTAAATCTATTTGAGCGTCGTGAACCTGCTGACCTTATAACCATTCAAAGCGAATTAAAAAGAATGAAAGTGTTGAAGGAGGTTGGTGGTGTTACTTATTTATCTGAGATGGTTAATTCGGTTCCTACTGCTGCCAATGTGGAGACTTACGCCAAAATTATTAAAGATTTAGCCCTAAAGCGTTTTGTATTGTCCGCGTCAGCTGAGATAGGTGATATGGTTTTTCAGGAGGATGATACCAGTCAGCTTTTGGATAAGTCCGAACAACTTTTATACGCAGTGTCTCAAGATCGTGTTTACCAAGACTTTGTTCAGATTAAAGACACTCTTGAGATAACTTTTGAACGTTTGGATGAACTAAGTAAAAATAAAGGTGAGTTGCGTGGAGTTCCTACGGGATTGCGCACTTTAGATAAAATGTTGTGTGGTTTGCGTGAGGGTAACTTAGTTATCTTGGCTGCGCGTCCATCTGTAGGTAAATCCTCGTTAGCTTTTAACATCGCGCAGCACGCAGCTTTAGCAAAACATATGGGTGTGGCAATGTTTTCTTTAGAAATGAGTAGAGAAATGATTATAGATAGAATGGTTGCAGCTCAGGGTGGTATCGATAATTGGAAAATCTCTACTGGTAACTTAACTCCCGAAGATTTTGAAAAATATGGAATTGCTGCGGGAGAACTTGCTGAAACCGATATATTTATTGATGACACCCCTGGTATTGGTATTTTAGAAATGCGTACTAAAGCTAGGCGGTTACTTATGGAGCACAAAATAGATTTAATAATTGTGGACTACTTGCAACTTATGCACGGTACCACTAAAGAAAGTAGAGTACAGGAAGTATCGGAAATTTCCCAAGGTTTAAAGAGTTTAGCTCGTGAATTAAAAATACCTGTGGTTGCCCTGTCACAACTATCACGTGCAGTTGAACAGCGTGGTGGGGATAAAAAGCCTCAATTATCCGATTTGCGAGATTCTGGTTCCATTGAGCAAGATGCTGATGTTGTTATGTTTTTGTGGCGTCCAAGCGATGATGATCGAAATACACATAAGCTTTTGTTATCTAAACACAGAAATGGTCCTATTGGTGAAATTGATTTATTCTTTAAACCAGAAATCACCAAGTTTTTTGAAGTGGAAAGCAGCGCTGGAGGCCAGTAAATATGATATTATTCGTACGTTAATTGGTTGTTGTTTTTAGCCGTGGTGGCGGAATGGTATACGCGGTGGTCTCAAAAACCACTGAGAGCAATCTCGTGAGAGTTCGACTCTCTCCCACGGCACCAAGTGGCTTAGCGAATGAAATGAGCTTAGCCAATTGGGGTGTCCTCGCAGAGGACCACCAGATAACTTAACGAGCTTTAGCGAGTTTAGTTAGATGGGGTGCAATAGGAGCGTACGCGACGAATTGCCACCAGAGTGGCTTATCCTAGCGGGCCACCAAGTTGTTTCACTCACTAGCAAAACCCACCTTATTGAGTTAAAATAACCCCGTATGATAGCAACTGAACTAAAAACAGGTACAGTATTTAAAGAAGATAATGCTCCTTTTTTGGTACTAAAATATGAACATATTAAAAGTGCCAGAAGTGGTGCTGCTGTAAAAGTTAAAGCTCGAAATTTAGCTACAGGACAGGTTTTACTTAAAAACTATCTTGGTAGTGACAAAGTTTTTGAAGCGGATGTTTCCAGAAAAACTGTTCAATATTTATATAAAGATGGCGGATTTATTTTTATGGATCCTACCAGTTACGATCAATTTACCATTTCCGAAGATTTAGTAGGGGATAGTGCCGATTTTTTACAAGAAGGTGAAAACGTTCAAATGTTGTCTTTTGAAGATTCTCCAATTTCTATAGATTTACCAAAAACTGTTACTTTTGAAATTTCTTATACAGAACCGGGATTTAAGGGAAACACTGTTTCCAGTGCTCCTAAAGATGCAACTTTATCTAACGGAACAGTTATCAAAGTTCCACCCTTTATTAAAATAGGGGATAAGATTAAAATAAATACAGAAACTAGATCGTATGTTTCAAAGGCTTGATCAATGAACTTCGTTAGCCATATAAATATTCAGGGCTTTAATATTCCGACTATTACTCTATTTTTATTAATAGGTTTATTGGGTTGGTTCTTTGTAATGTGGTCTGAAGGACGAAAAGATGGGTTTAACGATGAACGTCTATTTGATTTATCTTTTATTCTCTTAACATTATCAACTATTTATTATATTTTTATGTCTTGGTATTTAGGGCGTTTGGCTATTTACGATCCCTTTTCTAAATTATTGTGGTTTGATAAATGGTTTTTGCTTATTGTGGTGCCCTTTATTTTAAATATATTTCCTATCGTATCTTTTGCCAAAAAGTGGAAATGGTCTAAATATAGAGTTTTAGATATTTATGCCATGTCTATTACATACCTTAGTTTATTAATGGCTGCTGGAATTTATTTTATTTATGGAAATTCTCTTTTGATAGTTCCTATTATTGGTATTTTTCCTTTATTTCATTTATTTGTTTTAAATTTTAGAGGTCATAGATTTAGATCTGGTGTCATTTTTTCTATATTTTTATTTTTGGTGGTTGCTTATATTGCGGGGTTTTACAGGCACAACGGATATTTGATCTTTTGTGGCCTATTGTCTACAATTAGTTTGATAAATTTATATTTTAGAAAGAAAAAAACTATGATGAAAAGAGCTCTTTCCAAAGAATTTTTGGATACAACAAAAGGAAAATTACAGAAAAAAGATAAGGAATTAAAGCAAGAGCACAATCGTTTAGTTGCTGAGGATCCCTATTTGCAAGAAGGTCGTGATATGGATAATTCTAATGAAATGGATGAGGCTATTTTGGAAGATGTAGAAAAAGAAATTACTGATTTAGAACTTGATTTTGTTACCAAATTTAGATTACAAGTTAAAAAAGCTTTATCTAGATTAAATATTGGTAAATATGGAATATGTGAAACATGTGGAACTCCCATTGAAAAAGCTCGTTTAGATTTTTATCCACAAGCCACCTTGTGTTTATCTTGTTCAAAAAAATCTGAAAAGTGATTTGCAACTACCATTACCTGTTTTCATCAGTTTTTTCCAAAGAAATTGCTGTAATTGTATCTAGTGTTGTTTTACTAGTTTTTACTTTTGTTTATTTAACATCTCCCAAAAAAACTCTTTTTTCTCACTTTTGTTTTATGCTAATTGCTATTGGTGGTCTACTAAACGTGGGTGAGCGTATGGCGTTTGGGTGTGTAAAAGATTACCTTAATTTCTTTGGATTGTTCCTGTTTAATCTTAACGATATCCTTGTTACTTTAGGTTTGGGCGGTTTTCTTGTACAATGGGGCAATGGAAATACAAAAAATTCATGAAGATGCCGACATTTTAGTTATAAACAAACCCTATGGATTAGTGGTTAATAGATCTGAAACAACATCCTCTCCTACATTGCAAGATTACTTAGACGAGCATTATTCTGTTTTTAAAGATTATGTTGCCCCCGAAAGTACAGAAGAAAATGAAGAAACTGAGTTTTTCTCCAGAAGTGGAATTGTTCATAGACTTGATAAGGATACATCTGGTGTATTAATAGTTGGTTTAAATATTGACTCCTTTAATAACTTATTGGCTCAGTTCAAGAGTAGAGAAGTGCATAAAGAATATGTGGCTGTAGTTTGGGGAAAAATTTCTGAAGAAAACTTGGAAATAAATGCTCCGATTAAACGAAGTCCCGCTAATAGAATGAAATATGCTTTGGATCCCGATGGTAAAGAAGCAATTACAAAAGCTTCCAGGGTTTCTGAGTTTTCCATTGATGACAACATTTTTACCGTATTAAATGTTTTTCCTGAAACAGGTAGAACTCATCAGATACGCGTGCATATGGCTGCGATTTCTCATCCTGTGGTTGGAGATGTTATTTATTCCTCTAGAAAACAGTTTGAAAAAAGTACAACCATATTTAATCGCCTAATGTTACATGCCAAAAAAATATCCTTTAAACACCCTAAAAGTGGGGAATATGTGGAATTTGAGTGTTCAATACCAGACGATATTTCCAAGTTTATTAAAACTATGTAAATAGTTGACAGGATCTGGTAAAATCAATTTCGATGCCCAACATGCCCGTGCCCAGGCGGAAGACAGTACAAAAAAAGTATGCAAAAGCTAACAAAGTTAGTTGGTTTAATCCACGTAAAATTGCTTTACTCCGTAAAATATTCTTAGTTAGCTCATTATTTATTGGGTCTCTTGTATTTCTTTCTGCCTATGGTGTATATCAAAGAGTAAACCAAAATTTTGCTTCAGCTGATTCTTCTAAATCCTTTTTACCCATTGATAATCATTTTCCTGCTTTTTCTTATGTAGTAGTAGATTCATTAAAAAGTGATCCTATAAAAATTGAGAAGGTTGCTTTTGTTATTTTAGACAAAGACTCTCAAAAATTAATTTCCTATAATATTCCCCTTGATTTAGTTGTTGAAGTTCCAGGTAAATATTCCACTGAGGAATTTTCAAAGATTTTGGCGTTAGGTGGTTTAAATGCCACAGATAAATTACAAGGTGGTACAGATTTATTGAATTTAACTATGCTTAGAATGTTTGGTTTTAGATCTGAAGGTTTTCTTTTAGTGGATTCTTCCATGAAAAAAGATTTTGATGATTTGTTTTCCAAAGGTAACTCTTTATTTTCTTTTGATTTGCAGAAATTACTAAACTTAAGAGGTTCTTTTAAAACCGATATTCAACTTAAAACTTTTTATGACATGAATATATTTATAAGTTCGTTACCTAGCGATCGTTTTATTCAAAAAGATGTTTCGTTGTCGTATCTCCAAGACACCCAAAGTATAGATGATGTGTTACGCGATATTACAATGTCATCACCTATTTCTGTAGAGAAAAAAAGTATCGCCATTTTAAATGGATCAGATGTTAGTAATTTTGCTTATTTAGGGGCACGTATTGTAAAAAATGCTGGAGGTAGGGTAGTGGCTATTGGAAATGCTTCTCAAAAATATGATAAAACCACTTTAGTTGTGGACGACATAAATTCAGACACTGCTAGAAATCTTGTCCATATTTTTGGTATTTCTAATGTTGTTGAAAAAGAAGATGCTACGGATATAAAAGAGCAGGAAGTTGATCGTTCTGATGTTGTATTGATCCTTGGTTTTGACTTAGCTAACGTTTTGTATTAGAATATGCTTAGTCTCTCTCCTTTCTAACCCCACCCAAATCTCGGGTGGGGTATGTTTATTTCTGGGGGTCTTTTGTACAAAATCCCAGATTTTCTTACATAAATATTATGGATTTTAAGTATTTAATGCTCCTATTAATACTCGTGTTTTTTGCGATTTCCTTTTTATTTTCACGATTACGTAAAAAAGATGTTACTTCTGTAGCTAGAGATATGGATGCATTTGAGTTATTAGAAATAACCATAAGTAAAAACAATGACGAAACCAAAGATGCACAATTTTCAGCATTATCGGCAGAGAATATGTTTTCTTTAATTCATGGTTTGTTGAAAGACGATAAAAGCCAGCAAGAGCATTTTTCTTTTGAAATAGTTTCTTCGGGTTCTGGTGGCATAAAATTTTATGTTGCATTACCTACACATATTCTTAAATTTGTAGAAGGTCAAATTTATGCCCAATATCCTGATGCTACTATTAAAATAGCTGACGATTATTGTGGTAAATTAAAAGTTTCCGAAGATTTGTTTGAAATAGCGACCATAAAATTCACTAGACCTGGATTTTTTCCTATTAAAACTTTTAGAGATTTTGAAACAGATCCTTTAGCTGCTTTTACAACTTCATTGTCTCAAGTAAAAGATTCAGATGAAGTTTGGTTTCAATTAGTTATTAAACCTATTGCAGACACATGGCAACCTGCTGGTTTTACCTATGTTAAAAATGTTAGAGAGGGAACTGCTAGTGGTAATCCAAGTCTTGCTGATACCTTTAAAAAAGCAGCAGGTACAGAAGCTGTAGGAATACTAAAAGGTGTAGCAACTGGAATGTTTTCGCCACCTCCAGATCCTGCAGCCTTAAAATTTGGGCAAAAACCTCAAAGTGCTTCAGGAGCTCTTGTTAGACTTACTCCAATTCAAGAACTTGAAACTCGTTCTATAGAAAATAAACTATCAAAAGTTGGTTATCAAGTAATGATTAGAGTTTTGTCCAGTTCCGAATCTCATGAACGATTAAACACTAACTTACGTTCTGTTTTAGCCACTTTAAAACAATACACCACTACAAGTTCCAATAACTTTGCAGTGGTAATGGAGAATGAAAAAGATGCGGCTTTTTCTAAATTTGTAAATCGTGTTTTCAATGAATCAGACTCTATTATTATGAATGGTGAAGAATTGGCCACTTTATATCATTTACCCACTTCAAAAATAGATACACCTAACATTGCATGGTCCTATTCAAGAAAGTCAGAACCACCTGTAAATCTTCCAACTACAGATTGTATTTATTTGGGCGACACAATGTTTAGAAGTAAAGAAGTTAGATTTGGAATTCATAATAATGATGATCGTTTGAGACATATGTATGTTGTTGGTAAATCAGGAGTAGGGAAGTCCACATTGTTTGAAGTGATGATTACCCAAGATATTAAAAATGGTGCAGGTGTTTGTATGTTGGATCCTCATGGTGAAACTATTGATAAAGTTCTTGAAAGAATCCCAGATGAAAGAATAAAGGATGTTATTTATTTTGATCCTTCTGATTCAGAGAGACCTATTGGTTTAAATCTGTTAGAGGTTAAAGATCCGTCACAAAAGAATTTAGCTGCTTCTGGTCTTTTAGAAGCTATAAAACAGCACTTTGACTATTCTTGGGGGCCTCGTTTGGAATACCTTTTAAACTATGCTTTATTAACACTTGCTGAAATTCCCGGTACCACGATGCTTTCTATTACAAGGTTGTTGGAAGATAAAAATTATAGAAATTATATATTGCATCAAGTAAACGATTCCGTAGTCATAAGATTTTGGGAAAAAGAATACAAAGAATTAGCTGGTAATCAGAAATTTATTACTGAGGCTATTTCGCCAATTCAAAACAAGGTAAATAGATTTTTATCTTCTACCACTATTAGAAATATTTTAAGTCAGCCTAAGTCCACCTTGGATTTGGAAGATGTGATGAACACTGGAAAAATTCTTTTGATTAATTTATCAAAAGGTAAAATCGGTGCTGACAATGCCAACCTATTAGGTGCTTTAATTGTTTCTAGAATTCAATACTTTGCTTTACAAAGAGCTAATATTAGACCCGAAGATAGAAAAACTTTTTATCTTTATGCCGATGAATTTCAAAATTTTGCTACTGGTAGTTTTAAAGAGATTTTATCGGAATCTAGAAAATATGGTTTGGGTCTGTACTTAACTCACCAGTACACTGCACAGCTCCCAGAAGACCTTCTAAAAGCTGTTTTAGGAAATGTAGGTACTATTATCAACTTTGCTTCCGGTGCCATGGACGCCAAGGTTATGGCTAATGAATTTGTTCCTTTTGAATCGGATGACATAATTACACTTCAAAAATTTCATATTTATGTAAAATTAATGATTAATGGAATGACCTCTTTACCATTTTCTGCCCGTATTTTAACCCCTTGGACTGATACCGAATTTTTACCACCAAAAACTTCAAATAAAGAAAAGGTATTAGCTTTCAGTAGAGAGAAGTATGGCGTGGATCGGGCATATGTAGAGGCTAGAATAAACAAATGGATTGAAACACCCTTTGATAAAGGTGTGGCTATTTCTCAGGAGTTTAAAAAGGCAAATCCCAATGCCGGAGTTGTTCCAAGTAGCCAGGAATAGCCCTATAGTGTTATAATGTACAAGATTAATTTATCAAAAGGGGAATTTTTATGGAAAACCAAAAAGATAAGAGGCTTGATCAAATTTTAAAGCTAATAGAAGCAACAGATCAGAATATGTTCAAAATTCGCGATCTTGTTGATAAAATTCAAAACGAAACAAAAACTGAAGAATATAAAAGTATGCCTGGATTAGAAGGGGTTTTTGATGGTGTGGTAGCTATAACAGAATCTGGTGAAAAGATAGAAGTTCCTGCCAATTACGCTGCTAAATCCCGTTTAGTTTATGGTGATGTTTTAAAAGTAATAGAAGAAGATGGTAAAAAATTATTTAAACAACTTCAAAAAGTTCCACGAAAAAAATTGGATGGAATTGTTTCTAAAAAAGAGGGTAGATGGTATGTTCTTACTGATGCCGGAAGCTATCGTATTTCTGATGTGGCCGCC
>CAYOCN010000010.1:9503-13042 GCA_964402525.1 uncultured Candidatus Saccharibacteria bacterium
ACTTCAAATAAATGATCAAGTTGTAGTTATTATTCCCGAAACCAATTTATCTGCTCCTTATGCTTCATTAGATAAAGTTTTAACAGTTAAAGACCAACCTGTGGTTACTGTTCCTAATGTAGTTTCAACTCCTGTTCAAGCACCTAAACCAGTTCAAAAAATTATAACTCAACCTAAAAGAGCTCCTCAAAAAAGTGTTGCGTCAAAACCGTACATTCCTGCTCAAGCAGCTAAGCCACAAGTAGCACCAGTTCCTGTAACTCCTGTGGTTGAAAATAACAATAATGAAGAACGTGAATTGGATTTAACTAAACGTGAATTTGTTATGGATATTAAACCTGCTGAAAATAAAGCTACACCTAGTGCTCCTAAAAAAGATAGTGTGGATTTAGATGATGATGATTTGAGATAAATTATTCTTTTTATTCTTCGGGGTATTCAGTTTCTTCTTCTTCGCCTTCCATCTCTAGTTCTGGTTCTTCTATTGTGCCTTTTTTAAAGTATGGGCGAACATCTTGTTTTTCGGCTCTAAATACTGGAAAGTTTGCTTTTATTAGGATGACAACAAACTTGTCTTTATGTCTTATGAAACTAATTTGTAACTGAGCACGTTTTTCTTTTGAATTGTACAAATCTGTTATTAGATTTTTATCTAAAATAGCACCTATTAATTTTTCCTCATAAAATACTTCCACAGAACCTTTTTTGATCTTTAATTCAAATGTTTCTCCAGGTACGCATTTAGTTGGATCAAACTTTTTGTCTGTTACTTCAAAGGAGGTTTCTATTGCTGTTCCAGGTTCTTTTATTAGAGATTTAGCTGTTATGGAGACGTTTTTGTTTTTCTCCACTTTATGGTCTTTTGCCATTTTCAAGTTTTTTTGTGCAATAGGATTGATAGGATCTATTTTTAATACTTCTTGAAATGCTTTTACAGCTTTACTAAAATTTTCGGTTTGAAGGTAAGCTCTGCCCAAACGTACCTTAGCTCCAATATTATTTGGACTTTTATCTAGTATTTGTAAGTTTAATGTAATTGCATCTTCCCAAAGATTTTGTAGGGCGGCATTGATGGCCTGTTTTTCTAAATTAGTCGTGTTTGCTTGCATGGCTAGAAACTTATATTAAAGATTTAAAAAATTTTGTCAACTGTGTATTTTGTAATGCCTTTTGTGATAATATATTAGCCATGTCGGGACATTCAAAATGGGAAAATATAAAAAGAGATAAAGCGGCCAATGATTATAAAAGAGCCGGAGTATTTACTAAAATCAGCAGATTAGTAACTGTTGCTGCTAAGCAAGGTGGGGGAGATCCCGATGCAAATCCCGCATTAAGACTTGCTATTGAAAAAGCAAAAATTGCTAGAATGGCAAAAGAAACTATCGATAAGGCAATTAAAAAAGGTACAGGTGCCGGTTCCGATGCCACAAATTTTGAAGAAATAGCTTATGAAGGATTTGGACCTCACGGTGAGGCTTTTATGATTGAATCCATTACAGATAATCGCAACAGAACCGTTTCCGAACTTAGAAATATTTTTAATAGAGCAGGTGGTTCCCTTGGTTCTGCGGGATGTACTCACTATATTTTTTCACCTAATCCAGAAACCCCTAATTTTATGGTGGATTTGGAAAGCGAAGAACAAGCTCAGAAACTTACTAATATTTTTGATCAACTTGAAGCTCACGATGATGTACAAAAAGTTTATGTTAACTTTGATTTAGGTTTGGATACCGAGGATCTATGATCATTTTAGGTATTGATCCTGGTACTGCTCGTATGGGGTACGGTGTGGTTGACTTCAACAAAAAAACTAAAGCAATGAAACTTTTAGAAACCAACTGTTTTATAACAGTTCCTGAGTTAGAGATGCCCAAACGCTTAAAATTTATCTATAATAGTTTAAAGGATGTTTTAAAAAAGTATTCTCCTGAAGTTATGGTTGTAGAGAAGCTCTTTTTTAATACCAATGTTAGAACAGCTATGGCTGTGGGTCAGGCACGTGGTGTTGTTATGTTAGCGGCAGCTGACAGCAATGTTCTTTTTTATGAATATACCGCGTTGGAAGCTAAAAAAGTGGTTGCTGATTATGGCAGGGCTTCTAAAAAGGAAATGCAAACTGCTGTTCAGAATATTTTAAAGTTGGATGCGCCTATAAAATCAGATGATGCAAACGACGCAGTTGCAATGGTCTTATGTTTTATTAAGAAAGATTTAGAACATTTATGGTGAAATTAAGTTTAAACATAGATAGAAAACAGCGTTATCTCGTACAATCTATTTTGTCTTTTGTTTACATTTATTTTGTTTTGTTCAAATTGAGTATTCCCGTTACGTATGAAATAACCTTAGTAACTTTGTTTGTAGTCATAGCTTCAATCATTTCGCACTACCCGAATGTACGTCTTAATAATTTGTTATTTAGTATTATTCTTCCTTGGCAACTTATGATTGCTGCAGTGCTCTTTTTAAAGTTTTTTCCTAATTTAGGATTTTTATTTAGACTTTGTGTGGTTATAGGTACTTCCTTTTTGTACTATGTAATTTCCTTAGTAGATAACATTTTTTTTGTTGTACAGGATAGGGAAGAGCAAATACCTTTATACCGCGTTGCTGTAACATGGGCTCAGATACTATCGATTATGGTGGCTATACCTCTTTTTTCCTCTTTGTTT
Source organism: uncultured Candidatus Saccharibacteria bacterium (assembly GCA_964402525.1). GTDB lineage: Bacteria > Patescibacteriota > WWE3 > UBA101185 > UBA10185 > CAYOCN01. The sequence continues at coordinate 12,182 of CAYOCN010000010.1, forward strand.
AAATTGAATATTAATGCATTTTGGCAAGGAGCCGTTGTTTCAATTTCAGCTTTATTGTTTTGTATTTATCAGTTTTGGGAAGCAGGTTTTGATAAGGATTTAAAAAGACCAAAAGTAGGGGAGTACGTATTGCTAAATTTGCTTGTAATGTTCATGATTTTTGTTGGTAGCGTTTCTGTTTCCTTTTTTCCTACAGAAGCTTTTTTGCGTGGTAGTTATACCTCGATAATACTTATGTTTGGGCTGACCTATGTGTATGGCCACCTCAAAAATGATATAGATGAAAAAATAATGTTTCAATATTTATTCTTAATATTTGGATTTTTCTTTATATTATTGATATTTATGCCTTAGTTTTTCCTTGCTACAACAACTAAAAAGTGGGGAAGTAGGGAAGTGGGGTGAGGGGTTTAGCACCCCATAGTAGTATTTGCTAGCTATAGGGTAATTAATTCACTCATTTCCGTACGTTTGTCATAGTTTTGTTGATTTAGGCCTGTCATAGTTTTACACAGGAGACTTGTCATACTTCTGGGGGAGGGAAGATGTGGATAACTGGGCCTAGGGGCCTGTTTTCATAAAGGGGTTAAAAAGAGCCTAAGTAGAAGTTAGTCTCTTTTATTGTTTTTAAGTATTTAATTAAATTAATTAATTCTTATTTATTTGAATTAATTAATTAATTATGATCTATTCTTATTCTCCACCTATTTTATGTCCTATTTTTTGTATTTATTGGTTTCTAGGCTTGTTCCGGTACGTGATGTCGTTAAACATACATTATACGACGTCTCGTGTATTGAGATTTTTCTACTCCTCCACTATTTTTGTTTCTAAAAAAATTAAAAATTTAAAAAGTTTATT
>CAYOCN010000011.1:0-7233 GCA_964402525.1 uncultured Candidatus Saccharibacteria bacterium
AAATGAAACTTGGGCATTTACCGACAAAACCAAATTTAGAGAAATAATATTAAATTTAGTGGGTAATTCAATAAAATTCACAAAACAAGGTGGTATTACTATTCAAATAGATGACGATCCTAAATTTGTAAAAATTTCGGTTATAGATACGGGCGCGGGATTAGTGGCCGAAGATATCCCACGACTATTTCACAAATTCGGAAGATTGGATAATTCGTATCAAACAGTGGCTGAAACCGGAGGATCGGGACTAGGACTGTATATTGTAAAACTTTACGTTGAAAAAATGGGTGGACACGTTGGTGCCGAATCTGAAGGTGTCATGAAAGGCAGTAATTTTTGGTTTACTCTTCCTAAAAATCCAGTGAAAAATTAGTTCTCATTTTCCATTCATAGCTGCATGAAGAGCTAACCATAGATTTGTATTCACATTGTTATACACAGCAGTTTGATTATTAGAACCTGGATATGTAAGCGCGTCTGCCTTTGTATCAGGGCTATAATTGTTAGCCTGTAAATAATTCTCAAGTTGCTTTGTAGATAATTCTGTTTTCATAATGTAACCTGTACCTGGAACAACAAGATCCCTCTTTTCATTTTTGGATTTGTCCATAAGATGAATTCTAGCGGTTAAAGAATTTATTTCAAACCCAGGAAGAATAGAACTGCCTTCTTTTTCATTTAAATCAAAAGACCAATCCGTAACTTCATACTTTCCACTTTGAGGATTACCGATAGTAGTTAAATAAAACTGCAATAGCGCATTATTAGCATCTTCCTTATTACCAAAATATCGAACCAAATAAGCAGCACTAGCAGGTCTATTGTAGGCAAAGGGTCCTAAAAAAGGACCATATTCTTCAGAATAATATTTAAGAGATAGCATGCCCGCAAGAATTTGCCCTTCAGGATCTTTTTTCATTTTGTCTAAAATAGTATCTCTTATCTTAATTTTTTTACCCCAATTTATTGTTTTATCACCCCGATAAAAACCATTCGTATCAATACCCAACAAATTTGCATATTCCAATAATTTTTCATCTTCAAGCAAATTCACTACGGTAACTTGTGTTTCCGGAGTAACTTGCATTAAACCCATACCTCTAGGATCACCTCTATACCCAGCTTCTTTGTTATAAATAGCTTTAGCAATATCTCTTGAAAGTTCTTCGGATAAACGTGGATCAAGAGTTGGATAAGCATCAGTTAACACCTTAGAAAAATCTACAATTTCTACCCAAGCATCTAAAACAACTAAACCTTCCTTAGATTTCTTTTCATAAGGGTGCTTTTTAAAATAATTAAGACTTTCCTGATAATCAGATGCTTTTAAAAGCTCTAATTTTTGCTGAGGAGACACACCCATTTCAAAAGTTACATCAACAGTTTCACCGGAATGTTCAACAATACTACTAACTGAATCTAGAGTTTTTGGAGCAGGAACGTCGACTTTAGATACTTGTGGGCTTGCCTGTAAACCTTGTTTAACTAAAGTGTACAACAACTGATTCTGTACTTCTGCAGCTAACTGATCATGACGAGCTTTTTCTAAAGCAAATGCTTTAACATCAGTTGAACCAGATATAAGTACAGATATCACGGTACCTACTGCTATAGCTAAAGGAATAGATCCTTGAACAACTTGTGAAGAAACAAATTTTCCAATGGCTGCCTTTACAGATTCGATAACTTTTGTAACTCTGGAAGGTTCTGGAGTTTCCACAATAGAAGTAACCCCTTCACTTTCACCAGTTTCAATATCGTTCGCTATTACAGCTTCATTATAAGCATCAGCTGACACAGAAACTTGTTCCATAGAAAGTGTAACTGCTTCTAAAGATTCTCTATGTTCTTCTGGTGATGGTGCATTTTTCTTTAAATAAGAATAAATAGTTTCGCCTTCTCCTTTTAAAGTGGCTTTAAAATCTTCTACAGATTTAACACCGCTTGTTGCAAAAGCCTCATTTAAGTAATGATTATAAACAACTAAACCTCTCATGGATCTCACAGCAATTATTTGTTCCTGAATATCTTCAGGGTCATCGCCTTTCATGGGCTTCTTAAGTATCCTACGCAACTCACCCTCAGATCGTTTTAATGTTTCCAAAGTTGAGGGATAATCTCTAGGTAATAAATCAGGTGTTTCTACCAATTTTTTACTAATATCATAAATACTGTCTTCAATGGGAGTTCCTTTTAAGGATTTACTAACGGTGTGTATTAAATTTCGAGCAAATTCATTAATTTCTGTTTGTTTTTGACTTGCCATATTTTCCGTTGCACTCTCGTAGCTATTTAGCATTATTTAACAACTCCAAAAAATTAGTAGCAATATATTGCTCAAGATTTTCTTCAAAGTCTACAATATTATTCTGTAAAAAAGTCATAATAGCTTCTTCATTTTGGGAAGAAGATAATTCATAAAACGTTAAACGTTGCTCTTTATTTAAGTTATCTAAAATAAATTTTTGAGATAGAGAATCAACATACTTTTTGGTAACGGAAGTATTCATAATATCTTGGGCTAGATAACTAAAGTTCAAACTCATATTAAATAATTATAACAAGGATAACAGCTTAAAGTTACAAAATATTAAAATACCAATTTAAAATATTGGTACCAAAAACATAAGCAATCATACTTCCAAAAATTAAGAATGGGCCAAACGGAATAGTATCTTTCATGGTTTTCTTTTTAACGGCAATCAACAACAAACTAAGCAAGGATCCTGTTATAAAACCCAAAAATATAGCTAAGATGTTGTTGGGAAATCCATTGAACAATCCAATTAATAAACCAAGTTTCACATCACCACCGCCCATACCTTTTCCTTTTGTAATAAGAATTAGTGATACGAAAAATAATCCAATTAAAGAGGTGCTAAGCATTGAAAAGCCAAAACCTCTAAGCATCCACGTTATTTGATTTTTTAAGTAACCGGCTTTAATTAAATACTTACCAAGATAACTGGAAGATACATCAACATAAGTGTGATAGATATCAAATATTAAAGTAGCTAGTATAAAGGCAAAAACAAAACCAATAGCAGAATAAACCACACTATCTGGAATTATTAAATATTTTAAATCGGCAAAAAAGATAATTAAGAAAAAGGAAAAAACAATTGCTAAATACACAAAAGTTATAATTCCTTTTGCATCAAAAGTAACAAAAACTCCGGATAAATGGGCTGCTAAAACAAACATTAAACCTGTTAAAGCTTCGGATAGGGGATAGGTGACAGAAAGTTTTTTACCGCATGAGGCACATTTTCCACGTTGTAATAAAAAAGAAAATAAAGGAATTAGTTGAAGTGGTTTTAAAAATACGCCACAGAAATCACATTTGGAACGACCTGCAACAAAAGATTCATCGCGAACAGTTCTATCAGCAACTACATTTAAAAAGGAACCAATGAATAAGCCGGAAATAAAAATAAAGGTGAAGTAAATAAATAGTTCCATTCCTGGATTATACAAAATTATTTATGTTTTTCAACGAGGAATTATGACAAAAGAGGAAAAAAAGAAAAAGGTGAGGGCGCGCAAAGCGCGCCCCTCAATCCCTTGACTAGATAAACAAAAGTATCCTTTAACTAAAGAATATCTCGGGCAGTACCAATCTCATACACGGCAGCATCATTACCACCATCTGTACTCATCTTAGAGGCATTATCGGCATGCTCTAAAACGGCGTTCACTTCAAATCCTGCTGTTGTTGCACCATACGTATAAACGTTTGCGGCAGTATTAAGAGGATCCACTGGAAGCGCAGGTAAATATTTGGTTAATCCAACCTTTCCTGTAGGAATAGCGAATTTCACGAAACCGGTTCCATCAACTGCTTGAGTTCCTGTGCTACTGTTGCAAGTAGTACAGCTAGCTCCTTGAGCGGTTAAGGTGATCTCTCCATCAGTTAAGGATAAGTTAAGGGCCTTTACTAATGTATCCACATCTTGAAGACGTTTGGAATCACGACCTTTTTGGATAATCGATTGAGGATTAATAGCTAACAATAAAGCCCCGGCTAATACAGCAATAACTGCTATAACAACCAAAAGCTCAATAAGGGTAAAACCCCTGCTACTCTTTTTAACAGTCTTTTTTACATACTTTTTATTCATACATCCACATGTTTTACACATCTACTTATTTCACCACCTTTCAAATTAAAGAACTACAAATTTAAACTACTACTCTAAATTCAACTAAATAGACGACGTAATCTTATAAATCGGAGTTATTATTGAGATAATTAAAAAACCAACCATACTACCGAGCATTACCAAAATTATGGGTTCCATTGCAGCAGATAATCCTTTGACAAGGTGATCAACTTCACTTTCAAAGTAGATAGAAACTCTATTTAAAACTTCATCCATTTTACCTGTTTCCTGCCCAACACTAGCCATTTGAGAAATGAGAGGTGGGAATACAGGATTACTTCTAAAGTATTCAGAAAGTTCGCGTCCTTTTTCCACTTCTTGAGCCGCTTCTAACGAAGCTTTTTTAAATGCACGATTATTAACAACTTGAGAAACAATAGTTAAAGCATCCACAATAGGAACAGCAGAGGCTAAAAGTAAAGATAAGGTACTTGTGAACTGAGCAACATCTTTCATTTTGTTTATTTTTCCAAACACAGGTGCCACAAACATAAAATCAGAGATTGCGTTTCTACCAAATTCAGATTTCACAAACGATCTAACCATCAGTATAAAACCAGCAATCATTATCAACATGATAATTACGTTATTAACCATAAAGTTTGAAGTGGCTATCATAAGTCTAGTAACAAGAGGCAATGGAACATTCATACTTGCATACATTCCGGAAAGTTTTGGAATAACAAAAATCATTAACATGAAGAACACGCCAATCATGGCAATCACAACAATAACCGGATAAATCATGGCACCTTTAAATTTAGCCTCTAACTCACGCTGAGCTTCCATTTTATCAGCCAATTTAACCAAAATTTCTGGTAATTTACCGGAAGATTCACCTGCTTGAATAAGAGCGCAATAGGTAGTGGAAAAAACATTGGGATACTTTTCTAGAGCATTAGATAAAGCCAAACCACCTTCAACAAGTTTTAAAATATCGTATAACACATTACGAAATGCCTTATTTTCCGTTTGATCCGTTAAAACTTCCAATGCTCTTGAAATAGGCAAACCGGAGGAAATCATCGTAGAAAATTGTCGAGTAAAACTAACGACGTCACTGGAAGGAATACCTCTAAAACTCATGATATCGTCTATAATGTTGCTACGCTTCTCTTCTATAAAAGCAACAAATAAACCTTCTGATTTTAATAAATTTACGGCAAGTTCTTGACTACGAGCATCAACTGAACCCGTTCGTTTTTTCCCCTCTGCATCTGTGGCACGATAATTATATAAAGGCATATATTATTTAAACAACCTTCTAAGCATTTCGGGTCGGGACGTGTACTTCATGGCCTCCTTGGCATCGACAATACCGTCATTCACCAAATCCGATAAACTTTTTTCTAAACTAATCATTCCAATATTGGAACTTGTGCTTATAACGTTATCAATCATATGAGTTTTACCATCTCTTATTAAAGTTTTAACAGCCTCACTTCCTAACATTAGCTCAACAGAAGGAACCAAACCACCGGCCATAGAGAGAATTAATCTTTGAGAAATAACTGCTTCTATAACATAGGATAGTTGCGCACCAATTTCGCTTCTTTTATCAGGTGGAAACGCAGAAATTATTCTTTCAACAGTTTGAGCCGCAGAATTAGCATGAACAGTAGCAAACACCAAGTGACCAGTTTCGGAAATACTTAGAGCAGCTTCAATAGTTTCAACATCGCGCATCTCACCAATTACAACAATATTTGGATCCTGTCGTAAAACAGACTTCAAGGAAGATTCCCAAGAATGAGTATCTAAATACATTTCTCTTTGTTCTATAAGAGATTTTTTGTTTGTAAACACGTACTCAATTGGATCTTCTATTGTAATAATGTGTTCTGCACGTTCATCATTTATTTTATCTATTAGAGCAGCGATAGTTGTGGATTTACCATGTCCCGTTGGACCAACCACTAACACAAGTCCTTGTTTTAACCCAGTCAAATATCCTAAAGATTCGGGAAGACCTAAAGAAGCCAATTGCGGGACGCCCAGTGGAATAACTCTTAACGAAACAGAAGGATACCCCTTTTGATAAAAAGCATTAACACGAACACGTGCTTTGCTTCCTAAACCCACTGAAAAATCTAAAGTTTTATTAATTTCCAAAAGTTCACGTTGTTGATCATCCAATAATTGAGATAACACCATTTCCATATCATCAGCAGTTAAAACCTCTAATTCATTTAAGGGCATTAAAGCACCCGTAATACGTACAAAAGGTTTAACACCTACAGTAAAGTGCAAATCCGAAGCATTTTTACCTAAAACATCTTCTAAAATCTTAGTGGTATTTATTTTCATATTATTTAGTAACTCTTAATACTTCCTCCAAGGTAGTATCACCTTCAACCACTCTCAAAACACCATCCTGCATTAAAGTAATCATTCCTTCTTTACAAGCAATTTCTTCTAATTTACTAGCGGGATTATTTTCAAGAGTAGCCATAGCTAATTCGTTACTCATTAATAATAGTTCAAAAATACCAACTCTACCTTTATATCCAGTATTCCCGCAAGCAGGACAACCTTTACCTTTAGCAAGCTTAAGTCCTTTATCACGAACACTTTTTATAATCTTTGCTATTTCAGGATCTTTAGACATTAAAATTTTATTAGCTTCAATTTCATCAACAATCTTCATTAAATCAGCTTTAATCTCTGCAGGTGGGTCATATTCTTCTTTACACTTAGTACAAACTTTACGAACCAAACGTTGAGCAGCTGTAGCGAGTAGAGTAGAGGTAAGTAAAAATCCCTCAATTTCCATATCCAAAAGTCTAGGAATAGCACCAGCCGCAGAATTTGTGTGTAGCGTAGATAGAACAAGGTGACCTGTTAAAGCAGCATGAACAGCGAGCTCCGCAGTTTCACCATCTCGAATTTCACCAACCATAATAATGTTTGGGTCCTGTCGTAAAAAAGATCTCAAACCTTCTGAAAATGTCAAACCTGCTTGAGGATTAACTTGCACTTGATTAACGCCCATAATTCTAATTTCAACAGGATCTTCAAGTGTAACAATGTTAACTCTAGCAGTATTAAGTTTACTCAACGCCGAAGC
>CAYOCN010000011.1:7243-12962 GCA_964402525.1 uncultured Candidatus Saccharibacteria bacterium
CACACGAGTGGTATTGAGTTTAGCTAAAGCAGAAGCCAAAGTAACAGTTTTACCGGAGCTAGTAGGTCCGGTAATTAAAATCATTCCATTTGGTTTTGTTGTAACTTCCTCAAATCTCTTTAAGGTTAAACCACGCATTCCAATGTCACGATAACTATAAACAGTACCTTCTTCTTTCAAAAGTCTAATAACAACCTTTTCACCAAAAACGGTGGGAAGGGTTGAAACTCTCAGATCAGTCTCACTATTTCCAACTTTAACTTTAAAACGACCGTCCTGAGGAATACGTTTCTCATCAATTTTCATAGCAGATAATATTTTTATACGTGCCACAACAGATTCATGCATTTCCTTAGGTAATATTTTCTTCTCCTCCAAAATACCATCAACTCTGTAACGCAAACGGGATTTTGTTTCTTGTGGTTCAATATGAACATCAGAAGCACCGGTTTTAACAGCAGTTTCTAAAATCATTCCTACAATTCTTGCAATAGGAGCATCGCGAATTGTGGCATCTGTAAGTTCTTGACCACCTTCCTCAATGTTTAAGGTATTCTGGTCAATCTCCTCCATAGCCGCCGTAATTTCTTCAGTTAATTCGGTGCTCTTTTGAGATTCCAAAACATTTTCTATATTTTTATCGGTAGTAATAAAAGGAGTAACTTTGTAACCAGTTTTACGTTCCACAAAATCAATTGTGGGTAAATCCATTGGATCAAGCATTGCTAACGAAAGTATGTTGTTATCCAAAGCAAATGGAACTATTTTGTGTTGTTTGGAAACTGCTAAAGGAATTATATTAAGAAGATCGGCACTTATTTGATCAGGGACCAGCGTTACGTAGTCAATACCATAAACTTCACCGTAAGATTCTGCAAAGTCTTCTTGCCCTACGAAATTTCTTTCTTTTACAATTTCTTCAATACTTTTTCCGGTGTTAACATGTTCAAATTTAATAGCAGAAAGCTGATCAGAATTAATGAGTTGCTTATCGTATAAAATATCCGCAACTGTTTTTTGTGTATCTAGTTTAAGCATATGGGCAAGTCAAAAAACTTCTGTCTATATAATATCAATTTGATAAGATGTAAACAATGAGCAACACACTATTATTATTTGGAAGCACAAAACAGGAACGCCTGGAAAAACTTAAAGAACTAACAAATTTAGCAGAATTGAACGACACCCCCGACATTAAAATAATTAAACTTTTGGATGATGAAAATTCAATAAAATTAGACGCGGTTAAAGAAGGGATTAAATTTTTACAAAACAAACCATTTTCCGCTCTCGAAAAATTTCTAATTATAATAGACGCGGAAAAAATGACGGAAGAAGCTCAAAACTCACTGTTAAAAACCCTAGAGGAACCTCCTTCATATGCCACTATTATATTAAGCGCAAAAACCGAGAACTCACTTTTAGAGACAGTTTTGTCACGCTGCAAAAAACTGCCACTTAAGAACAACCTAAATAGAGTAGGGGACGTGGAGAATGACATTCGTTTTGAAAAAGTTTTAAATATGACTTTAGGAGAAAGATTAGTAGTAGCTGAGGCAGGGGCAAAAAACGAACGCGAAGAAGTTATAGAGTTATTTGAGAAATTGATTGAAAACGAACGAGAAAGAATGTTAAAAGGAGAAAAGGAAGCTGTTACAAATATTAAACTAATAACTCAATTTAAAGAGGATTTAGAAAATACAAACGTTAATTTAAGATGGTGTGTTGAAACATTATTGTTAAACGTTAAGAAGTAGGGGACTCACTTAAAAAGTTATTAAAGTAAATCCCCGTGTAGCTTAATATTTATCAAATTTGGGATAACCCCCAAATTAAAATAAGTATCAAGCTAATTAAAACACCAACCACGATAGGGGACATATAAAATCCCCGAGAAATATTCATGGGCGTCTGCCCAAAGGAACCAATTGGTGGGTTCTTGTCACCCTGCAATTTAATGTTCATCTCTCTGTTCTCCTTGGCCCATAGTATACCATCAAGCAGAATCCCACGCAAAACTAAACACATCCAATTGCCACCGCACCCAGTTACTCGTATAATGTTCCAGTATGAGTTCAACTCCAAATAACACAGCTAACAATTACTCGTCAGATCAAATACAAGTACTAGAAGGACTTGAACCTGTAAGAAAACGTCCCGGAATGTACATTGGTTCCACAGGAACAACCGGTTTACACCATTTAGTAACTGAAATCGTTAATAACTCCATGGATGAAGCTATGGCCGGATTTGCAAACCACGTAAAAGTTGAACTTTTTAAAGACGGCTCCGTTGCTATTTATGATAATGGTCGTGGTATTCCTTTTGATATAAAACAAGGTTATGGTGTTAGTGCCCTTGAACTTGCTTTCACTAAGCTTCATGCTGGTGGAAAGTTTGGAGGCGGTGGATACAAGGTTTCCAGTGGATTACATGGTGTTGGTGCTTCTGTTGTCAATGCTTTATCAAAATGGTGCCGAGTTATAGTTAAACGCGGTGACACCGTTGTCATTCAAGAATTTGAAAATGGTGGAAAAGTTGTGCGACCTGTTGAAAATTTAGATTTAAAAAATCCCTCAAAATTAAAAGGTACTGAATGGAACATTGATGTTTCAAAGTGGGATCATGAATCAGGAACAATAGTTCAATTTTTACCAGACGAGACAATATTTGAAACTGTTGAATTTAAGTACAAAGTATTTACTCAACAATTGAAAGAATACGCATACTTAACCGCCGGAATAAAATTCGATGTTATAGATCACCGAATAAATCAAACACAAACCTTTTATTTTGAAGGTGGTATTAAAGCCTACCTAAAAGCTTTAAACCGAAACAAAAAAGTTTTAAACCAAAATATCTTCTACGCCAAAAAAGAAGTTGATAACGTGTTAGTGGAGGTTTCATTGCAATACAACGATTCATTTGTTGAAAACACTTTATGTTTTGCAAACCATTTAAAAAATGCTGAAGGTGGTACTCACTTAACTGGATTTAGAACCGCTTTAACAAAAACCATAAATGACTACGGAAGAAAATCTAATGTTTTAAAAGAAAAAGATCCAAATTTATCAGGCGAAGACCTACAAGAAGGTTTAACTGCAATAATATCAGTAAACTTAGACTCATCCGAACTTCAGTTTGAAGGTCAAACAAAAGGGAAACTAGGAAATACTATAGTTAAAACCGCAGTAGAAACAGTGGTAAAAGAAACGTTATATGACTTTTTACAAGAAAATCCAAAAGACGCCCAAAATATCATTGAAAAGAATCTATTATCATTAAAAGCTAGAATGGCAGCAAAAGCTGCAAGAGATACTGTTATAAGAAAAACCGCTTTAGAAGGTAGTGGGGTATTGCCAGGAAAATTAGCCGACTGTTCCGAAAAAAATCCAGCAAAAACCGAAATATTTATTGTTGAGGGAGATTCTGCAGGTGGTTCCGCAAAACAAGGGAGAGATCGAGATATTCAGGCTATTTTACCTTTGTTTGGTAAACCACTAAATACAGAACGCGTACAATTAGACAAAATTGTTGAGTCAGAAAAATTTAAACATTTGATTGTGGCAATGGGAGCGGGAATAGGTGAACAATACAACCCAGATAAACTGCGTTATAACAAGGTAATCATTATGGCGGATGCTGATGTTGATGGGGCACATATAGCCACTTTATACCTAACATTCTTTTTTAGGCACATGCCAGAACTAATTGAAGGAGGTCATATCTTTATTGCTATGCCACCTTTATACAAAGCTGTGTGGAACAAAGAAAAAAGATATTTGTTCGATGATACTGACCGAGAAAAATTCTTAAAAACTCCTCAAGGAGAAAAAGCTATAGTTCAAAGATTTAAAGGTTTGGGTGAAATGAATGCCGATGAATTATGGGAAACCACAATGGATCCAAAAACACGTCATTTAAAAAAAGTATCTATTGAAGATGCTGCTAAAGCCGACGAAGTCTTTACAATGCTTATGGGAGAAGAGGTTGCTCCAAGAAAACGTTTCATACAAACTCATGCCAAACAGGCAAAAGTAGACATCACGTAGGGATCGGGGATCATCCTTTTAAAAAATCTACTCATTTTAGAATTTATACAATATACATTGTTTTATTTAGATGGTATTTTTCACCTATGCCATCAAGAAATCAGGTAAAAACATATATAAAAGGTGCCTATTATCATATATATAATAGAGGGGTAGAAAAAAAAGATATATTTCATCACGAAAAAGACTACCTATATTTTTTAAATAAAGTGGAAGACTACCTACAGGATAATCCTACAAAGATAGATGTACTTGCATATTGCCTTATGCCAAATCACTACCACTTATTAGTACAAAACAAAACTGATAGATCCATAGAAAAATTTATAAGATCGATAGCAACTAGTTATGCACAGTATGTAAACAAAAAATATCAACGAATAGGACATCTATTTCAATCCAGCTACAAAGCGGCACTACTAAAAGAAGACATAGAGATATTAAATCTCTCAAGATATATACATAGAAATCCTATATCTAAAAATAACTTAGGAACAATGGAAAATTACAAATACTCAAGCTATAAAAAATATACCACTGGGGAAGGATCATCCTGGGTAAATACACAGCCAATCTTAAGTTATTTTGGCAAAACAAAAACAAAAGCACAAAAATTGTACACAAAATTTATAAGGATTATCCCCGTCAGTGGTGTATAATATCCAATACTAGTACATAATTTTTCATGGAGGTTGTAAATGGATTTACAAGTTATTGCTCTATTAACTGCACCTACCACTGCAATTGCCGCCCTTATTTATGGTTTTTACCTAACTAAAAAAATCTTAAAAGAGGACGAAGGTAGTGAAAAACTTAAAACTATCGCTAAAGCAATCAGTGATGGTGCCATGGCGTATTTAAAACGCCAATTTAAAGTCGTTATCCCTATAATGTTGGGATTATCCGTAATTATTGCGCTCACACTTGGAACAGGTGTTGCAGCAGCATTTTTATTAGGTTCATTGTTCAGTGCTATTATTGGATACGCGGGTATGTGGGTAGCTGTTAAAGCCAACGTCAGAACCGCAAACGCCGCACTTAAAGGCTTAAATCCTGCCTTGCAAACAGCTTTTAAAGCTGGAACCGTTAACGGAATGCTAGTGGTTGGGTTAGGATTATTAGGCGTTTCCATAATTTATATTTGGTCTTATTTCACAAACATCCAAAATGGTGCGGAAGCTGTAGCCAAATCTGCAACTGATGTATTAGTTGGTTATGGTTTTGGAGCCGCTCTTTTAGCATTATTTATGAGAGTTGGTGGTGGAATTTTTACAAAAGCCGCTGATGTAGGTGCAGACCTTGTCGGTAAAGTCGAAAAGGGAATCCCTGAAGACGATCCAAGAAATCCTGCAGTTATTGCCGATAACGTTGGTGATAATGTAGGAGACTGTGCTGGTATGGCCGCTGATGTTTTTGAATCTTATGCACTAACTATTGTTGCCGCTATGATTTTAGGTGGTCAAATGTTTGGTCTTAAAGGTGTGGTTTTCCCACTTTTAGCTAGATCAGGCGCTATCTTAACTTCTATCTTAGGTACATTTTTCGTTAAATCTAAAAATGACCAAGAAAGTGCAATTGTTCCTTTAATTAGAGGTTTTATTGTTTCAGCTATAGCATCAGTAGTAATATTCTGGGCCTTAAGTACCTATTTATTAGGTGAACCAAGA
>CAYOCN010000012.1:0-12201 GCA_964402525.1 uncultured Candidatus Saccharibacteria bacterium
GTTGCCACAAAAATAATTTCTTTTGGTAATTTTTTTGATAAGGTAAATTTTCCAGCGGGGCCAATAATATCAACCTCCTGATTGAGTTGCAGATTTTTTAAAAAATTTGATCCAATACCGTCGTGCAGTACTGCGGCTAAAATACTAATAGTTGTGGTGTCTTCTGGATTTGAGCAAATTGAATACGATCTATACGAAGTTTTATCCACTTTTATAGAAATAAATTGTCCCGCATCAAATTCTAATGTTTCATTGTTAGAAAGTAAAAAATCTATTTTTAATACTTTTTCATTTATAGATAGTTTATTGATAACATTTGCTTTAAATAATTTTGCGGCCATTTTCGTTTTTTAATTCCTTACGACCGTTAATTGGTCATTTTCAATTTTATAAATTGTAGAAGCTTTATTATCAAGTATTCCATCTTCCACGTAAAAATCTATTTTATCACCAAAGTAATTTACCGCTTCTTCTATTGATTTGGCTGAGAACTTTCCTTCTGGGTTTACACTTGTTGACGTTAGTGGCCCAGTTAATTTTAGTAATTCTATTAGTTGTGGCTTATTTGGAACTCTAAACGCTATTTGGTTTGTACCTCTATGTAAATGTTTAAATTTTTCAAAAGGGCATGGAATTATTACAGTGTTTTTTCCCGGCCACAAAGTTTTTAATGTGGTTTTAGTTTTTTCATCAATTTTTATATCAAACCATTCCAAATTAGATATATCGCTTATTAATACAATGAGGGGTTTTGTGAGGTCTCTATTTTTAATTTCGTAAATTTTTTCTATTAATTCTTTATTATCTGTCTTGCATGAAATTCCATATAAAGTATCGGTTGGAATAACACCAATTTTATTTTCATTAAAGTATTCTGCTATTTTTGTGAAATTATTATCAATTACTTCCATTTAAAACTATGCTTAATATTCCAATAATAGTAACTAAAACCGTTAAAGTTACCACGGTATATATAAAGTATTTAATAAATGGATACTTTTGTATATCTTCTTTTGTGGTTAAATCTTTTTTAGCATTGAATACGCCGTTGAATAAAAACTCGGGAGGCATGTTTAATGCATTTGTATATGTACCTTTTTTGGTACCAAATCTTAAAATCCCTGTTTTTCTTAAAAAATCTAGTATTTTCATATCTGTATTGTACACCAAGTTTTTGCTTAACAAAATCTATAAAAGGCTGTAATATCAACAATATGAAGAAAAATATTTTAATTGGTGTAGCATGGCCTTATGTGAACGGTGAGCTTCATATTGGTCATTTAGCGGGTTACTTACTTCCCGCTGATATTTTTTCCCGGTATAACAGATTAATTGGTAATAATGTATTAATGGTTTCGGGTTCCGATTGTTTTGGTACACCTATTACAATTGAAGCTGATAAAAGAAAATTGACCCCAACAGATATTGCTACCGAATACCACGCCAAAGATTATGATTTATTTATTAATGTTTTAAATTTAACTTACGATTTATACACTCAAACTAACCACGAAAATCATATAGAAGTTGCTCAAGATATTTTTGTAAAACTTATAGAAAATGGCTATATTTTTGTGGATTCCACAAAACAATACTACTCTCCCACCGAAAAGCGTTTTTTACCTGATAGATACGTAGTTGGAAAATGTCCTTTTTGTGGATTTGAAGATGCCCGAAGTGATCAGTGTGATAACTGTGGAAAACTTATAGATCATGGTCAACTTATTAATCCTCGAAGTAATTTAACAAAGGAAGCAGTTGAACTTAAAGAAACACAACATTACTTTTTGGATTGGCCCAAACTTCAACCATTTTTAGAAGAGTATGTTAAGAAAAACGGACCTAATTGGAAAGATTGGGTTTTTCAAGAAACTTTAGGTTGGTTAAAGGAAGGTTTGCAACCACGTGCAATTACACGCGATTTAGACTGGGGTGTTCCAATTCCTACCGATAGAATTCCTGCTGATAAACAAATTGAAGGTGTTGAACATAAACGTATTTATGTTTGGTTTGACGCGGTTATAGGATATTTATCAGCTTCAAAACTTTGGGCTAAAAATAGTGGAAATATAGATGCTTGGAAAGAATTTTGGTACGACAATACGGTTGATGTTGAAAATAAACATTATTACTTTATGGGAAAAGACAATTTGGTATTTCATACTTTGTTTTGGCCCGGTCAACTAATGGGTTATAACAAAGATCTTCATTTACCTGATGTTAACAGCATAAATATGTTTTTGAACTTTGATGGAAAACAATTTTCTAAAAGTCGTGGGGTAACTATTAATGCTAAAGATATTGTTGAAAAATATGGTAATGACGCGGTTAGATTTTATTTAACTTTAATAATGCCTGAAACTCGCGATTCTAGTTTTAATTGGGCTGATTTCCAAGAAAAAATAAACGGAATTTTAGTGGCTAATTTAGGTAACTTTATTCATAGAAGTTTATCTTTAAGTAAAGGTATCAGCTCTCAGGAATTTTCTAAGCTTGATACTTGGCTAGAAGTTGAAGAAAAAATAACACTTTCCTTTGATCAAGCTAGAACCGCTTTAGAAAAATGTGAATTTAGAAATTACTTAGAAGTTATATTACAACTATCGAGTTACGGTAATGGTTTGGTAGATCGTGAAAAGCCTTGGGAATTAAAAACATCAAATCCTGAAAGATTTGTGGAAGTGATTAAACATTTGTATTTGTTAGTTGTAGCTTTGGGATATTTGATGAATCCTTTGATGCCCACTTCCAGTAACAAATTATTATCTGATTTAGGTTTAAAGCTTTTATCTCTCGATAAAAGTGTTGCTAATAAATGGCCTTTAATAAAAACTGAAGTTCCTGAATTTAATAAATTATTGTCCACAATTAAATTATCGGAGACATTTGCGCCATTGTTTACTAAACTACTCGAGTTGAAAAAATGAAAATAATTAAGTTTGGTGCCATTTGGTGTTCTGGCTGTTTAGTAATGCGACCTCGTTGGAAAGACATTGAAAAAGAATTTCCTAATTTAGAAACTCATTACTATGATTTTGATACCGAAAAGGAAGCTGTTGCAAAGTACGGTATCAACGATAAACTTCCGGTTTTTATATTTTTTGATAAATCCGAAAACGAAATTATTCGTTTAGTTGGAGAACAGTCTAAAAATTATTTAGTTTCTCTAATAAAAAAATCTATTGATCAGTGACCCGATGTTTTAGTTTTAGTTTTTGCTTTTTATTTTTGTATCTTTTAAAAGCAAAAAATACTCCTAGTACAAGTAAGATAATTAGTAGGATTATCCAATATAAAAATGGTTTTTTGGTGTTTTTGGTATTTTCATTGTAGTTTATAATTTCGGTGTCTTTTTGGTTGTTGGGTGTTTCAGCTGTTGTTTCTTTAGTTTCTTTAAATCTATTTAGTACGTTATCTAATGCGGATGTTTTTTCTCCAGAAACTTTTTTTGTCGATACAAAATTAATTATTGATTGAATCCACACTGGCTTTGGTATTTTAACTTCCAAATAGCCTGAAATATCGCTATTTCCCGCGTCGTCAGATATTTCTACTTTGTAGTAATAGATATCTCCTTGGCTAACTTTTTCATCTACATATTTTTTTCCTTCATCTAGTATTGCGATTTTTTCTTTAATATCTCTATCTTTTTCATTTGGTGAGCTTTTATAGATTTTTATGTTTTTAATATCTTCATCATCAGTTTTCCACGTTATATCTACATGTTTGTGGTTTTCATTGTATTCGGCTTGGGTATGTAGTAGTTGTGGTTTTTTGGTATCGGTTTTTAAAGTAACAGTTTTTTCCTCAGAATAATTTCCTGCCATATCCTGCGTCTTAAATGTTATTTTTTGTGTCCCCTCTGCGAAAACTATTTCTGATGAATAGTCTTGTGGTTCTGACACTTCATCATTCCAATAATAAATTATTTTATCTACATCTAGTGATGTTGACGACAGAGTTATTTTTGGACCTGTTACATACCACAAGTTTGTTCCATCGGGAGTATTTGGTTGTACGGTGTAGTTTATATCCGGATTTGTGGTGTCCACTCTTATTAAGACCGATTGGTTGGTTGATACGTTTCCTACTAAGTCTGTAGCTTTGTAATATAAGGTGTGAGTACCTTCTGCCGGGCTAATTCCGGAAGTGTATGTGTTCCATGTGCCGCCACTAGAATCCCAAATATATTCTATTTTGGATAAATCACTGTCTGCGGAAGTTAATTGTACGGTTGGTATTGTTATGTAAAAGCTATTACTTCCGTTTGGACTAAGAGGATTTATGCTATGAGTTACTGTCGGTGGTGTTACATCGGGTTCTCCAAAAATAAAATAAGCATCGGATACATTGGTATCTCCGTGGCACACTGAAGTTTGATCAGATACTTGGTTGTATCCCCAGCCGCCCCATGTGGAGTTGCTTCCGTAATAACAGTCTGCGGCTACGTTTGTCGTACCTGTTTTTAGAGCCCCGTTTGCATAGGTGTCTGCTAACGATCCAACTATTCTAAAGTCATTTCCTGCGTTTCCACCATGAAAACCTACTGCGTAATAGTTGGCATCGGTAAATGAAAAACTTCTGCATGTAAAATCTAATGTTATTGTGTACTCTGTGGAATGATCCCATGCTCCGGCGTTGCAGTTGCTTCCCGAACATTTAGGGGTTGTTGTATAGGAGCATGGTGTTACTTGGCGCACATAACTTGTGGCTCTATAGTTAACGTTACTCCATTCTTTTAAAGAAATATTTGAGGGATACAGTGCGACAACGTCATTAACTTTTACTGTTAATTTATCGAATAATCCGGTAAATCCATTTCCCAGTGTTTGTACAAAAAATTCTTCCCTTAAATTGGTTTTTGCTGTGTCTATAAGTTGATTAGCTGCCAAGGCATTTTTGCTAAATAAACTTGCATAAACAATTCCTGTTATTAAGATCCATCTTATTTTATGTACTGACATTGTATGTGTTTATATAAAAACTTATCTGGAGGAAGAATAGCAGGTGTTATTTGTTATTTCAATTAGAATCGTCATTTTTTATTGTTTCATTACTTTACCAGTGGGAACATTATTGTGAATGTAGTTCCTTCATTTATCTTGCTATCTACATTAATTGTTCCTTTGTGTTTTTCCACTATTTCTTTTGAGATGGCCAATCCAAGTCCATATCCATTTATTTCCGATTGCGTACGAGATTTATCTGATCTATAAAAAGGTTCAAATACATAAGGTAAATCATCTTCATGTATTCCCTTTCCTTCATCTTTTATTATTATGGTGGCTTTTGAGTTTTCTTCTTTTAATGTAATAAATATATTTTTATTTGATTCACTATATTTAATAGCGTTGTCTATTAAATTAACAAATAATTCTTCCAAACTTTCTTTGTTTCCTTCTATATTTAATGGTTTTGTTTCCACCACAATGTTTTCGTGTTTTTGTTGAATAATACTTTTTAATTTTTTAACAGAATTATTTAATGTTTCTTCCAAGTTAACATTTTCTTTATGATTAGTTGCTCCATTTTGATATTTGCTTTGACTTAATAATCTATTGGTAAAAGTGGCTAGTCTATCCACTTCTTCAATGGTACTTTCCATTACTTTTTTGGATTCATCTATTGATAAATGTTTATCTCTTAATACAACTTCCAAATCTGTTTTCATTGCAGTTAAAGGAGTTTTAAGTTCGTGAGCAGCATCTGATATAAAACGCTTTTGTTTTGTTAACATGTCTTCAATTGGTTTTAAAGTCTTTCCCGCCAAAAAATATCCAAGTGCACCTGATATTCCTAAGATAGCTAAATTTATAAATATTAATGTTATCAAAACATTCTCACGTATTTCTTCTAAAGTTTCAGGATCTACAAATGGCTCACCTCGTTGGGGTCCTTGCTTGAATTTTTTCTCAAGCCTACGTTCTTGTGCTTCGAGGGCGTGTTGAGTGGTTTCTCTTACCCCCATATACATAAAAGAACTAAAACCAATAGTTACAGTCACTATTATTAGTAAGTACCATGCGGTTAATTTTAATCTTGTTGCTTTAAACATATTATTTTTTTCCTAAACTATAACCAAATCCTCTAATAGTATTTAATAAAGGTGGTTCTTTTTTAAATGGTTTATCTATTTTGTTGCGCAAATATCCCACGTATTGTTCCACTGTATTTGGTAATACATCTGAGTCATAACTCCAAACATGTGCCATTATTTGCTCTTTAGTTAATGTTTTATTTTGATTTCTCATTAAGTAGTCAAGCAATGCAAATTCCTTTTTTGATAAATTAATTTCTTTAGAATTTCTTGTTACTTTATAAGTTGTGGTGTTTAAAAATAAATTATCACATTTCAGTTCTGTTTCTATGGCGTTATGAGGGCGTCTCAAAAGTGCTCTTATTCTTGCTAATAATTCTTCAAAGGCAAAAGGTTTTGTTAGATAATCGTCGGCTCCTGTGGTTAATCCGTTTACTTTATCTTCTAACTCACTTTTAGCGGTTAACATTAGTATTGGTGTGTGAATAGAACTTTCTCGTAATTTCTTACAAATTTCCATACCAGTCATTCGAGGTAACATTAAATCCAATATTATTGCATCGTATTCTTCGGTTGAGGCTAGGTCATAGCCCGAGAGTCCGTCGTATGTTACATCAACTGAAAAGGTTTCTTGTTCCAAGCCTTTTTTTAATGCGTTTGCTATTTTGTGTTCATCTTCAACTATAAGTATTCTCATTGGTTTATATTATAAGTCTTAACCTGAATTTTTGCTGAGTAACCACGAAAAATCCCCCTGTGAAGGGGGATTCCTCGCAATGCCCGTTAGGTTAATTGTTACTGTTAGTTTTGAGAGTTTTGATGATTTCCCATTCCGTTACCAAATCCTCTTCCTTCCCCACCTTTCATGCCTTTTCCACATTCACCCATTCCCATCAAGTATTTAATATCAATGCCATTATCTTTTGCCCATTGTTCCAAGTTAGTTCTGTGTTCTTGCATCTTGGCTTGTCTTTCTTCTCTTGTTAAATTTTCCCAATTTTCTTTACTATTTTTTAATTCTTCATGTTTAGCTAATATTTTGGCCTTTTGTTCTTCTGTAATTTCTTTATTTGTTACAGCTTGATTTAAACGTTCCTCAAGGTTTTTTTGTCGATCTGCTTGTCTTTCTGATCTTTCAGTTTCTATTACCTTATCTACTTCAGAAGTATTTAAATTAAATTTTTCTATTAATTTTTGTACAATGGGAGAGTATCTATTTGCACTTTCTGCATATACACTATGTGTTAATCCATAACCTGTAACACCTAATACTCCTACGGTTAAGGCTGAAATTATTAAATATTTTTTGTTCATATAAAACCTCCTTGGTTTATGAAATTCTTACTATGTTTAATTTAATATAAAAGTCTGAGAGTTAGCTGAACTGTGTAATAATTTATTTAATATATGTTTTTACTTATTAGATTAATAATTCATTTAGTTGTGGAATTAGTTAAGTTACTTGTACATATTAGTATTCTTATTTTGGAATTGCTTAAACATGTATTAGTTTTTTTAAAGCATTTTTTCAAAACGGTATTTATTGTTTTAGGTCTTAGTGACGATATTGCTCTTTGGATATTTAATGCTTTTGTATTTATATTTCTTTTACCCAAACGTAGTTACCTTTTAATTAGAAATTTGTTTAAAAAAGATTTTAGAAAATAGGTGTTGACATTATTTAATTCATGTTATATTATGTCTCTACCTTGATCACCTCGGTGATTAAGGCAAAAAGATTGGGTCCCGCAAGGGACCTTTTCTCATTCTTATTTAAGTATTAATAACCTCTTTTCTTTTCTAGTTAGTTTTTTCAATTGATATTCCCTTTTTAGTGCGTCACTTAATGTAGTAAATTCTTCGTAATACTGTAATTCCACAGGTCTTCTGGGTCGCGTATATTTTGCGCCTGTTTTAGAAGTATTATGACTTTTTATTCTATTTTCTAAATCTGTGGTATATCCAATATAAAAGGTGTTATCAGAGCATTTAACTATATATGTGTAGTAAGGCACTTTTAAACAATGTCACCTTTATTAAGTCCAATATTAGCCAATTCATTTAAACATTCTTGTATGGGTTTATTTAAAATCATTTTGTAATATTCGTGAGTATTTTCATTTCGGCCGGTTTCTAAAAGTAGCCAATGAACCATTATTCGTGCATCCTCGCTTTCAATCCATTTTTTACCCCATCTTTTTTCAAATGCGTCTGACATTTTCATTTCTTCTTTTGCTGTGGTGTCTTCATTTTCTTTCATCATGTAACGTTTCATGTAAACCACGCCATCTCTTGGATTGTAAGAATCAAACATCCCAAAAGCGGTTAATGTCTTGCTTACAACATTTAATCCGGTGCTAAACCACTTTTTAGCTAATTCATCATATTTATATTTAAACTTCCAAATTAATTCTTCGGTCATTTCTCCGGTGTATCCGTCATCCATCATTTGATCAAACTCTTTTCTAATGTTTAGTTGACACAACGAAAAAGGAACTTGGAATCTGGTGGTAAATCCCGCCCAAAAATTTGCAAATTCTTTTCCTTTATATTGTTTGGTGTAAGGTAAATCTCTATCAGTTTCAAATTGATAATCCACAAGTTGTGAAAAATCCTCCATTACTGCCGTCGAAATAGATTCTGTTGTACCTTTTTTAAGTACACCTTTTGTTTCGCCCATTTCTAATATTTTTCTATGCAGGCCATGTGTTGTTTCATGAGCAAATGTTGGTAGGTAGTCTTCTTTGTGGTCGGATCTTGGTGACATCACAA
This sequence comes from uncultured Candidatus Saccharibacteria bacterium, assembly GCA_964402525.1. Taxonomy (GTDB): domain Bacteria; phylum Patescibacteriota; class WWE3; order UBA101185; family UBA10185; genus CAYOCN01. Next base: position 8,810 of record CAYOCN010000012.1, read on the forward strand.
TAGTGTTAATTAGTTTTTTATCTTTATTTTTTATACTTGAGTTAAATGCTCTCATTGTGGCTGCAGGATGTGTTGGATTAATAATAGTATTTCTTGATGATGATATTTTTGCTAAAGGAAAATATTCGTATATTTCCTTTTTAACATCTTCTATCATTTTTTTAATTTCGGTATCTTTTCTTAATTTTTTTGGATATTTTTTACGTTGGGCATTTTCTATTTTTATATCAATCATTTCCACATAACCTTGCTTTTTATATTTTTCGTATGTTTTTGGTAATTCATCTTCCATGTGTTTTAGCATTTCTTCCACAAAATCTTCATTTTTCATAAAATCTAATAACCGTTTTTCTATTAAGCTTTGTTTTGGTAATCCTGATAATTCCAAATAATCATCTGTGTTGATACCTATTTCTCTAAATAATTTCCACACATACCAACCTCGTTTAAAGTCTGCAAAAGATAAAGTTAAATCTCTTTGTAATATTTTTCCAATTCCTTCTAAATCTCGTCTAAAATTTTCTTCTAGGTCACAGGTTGCAGTTACCTCCGATAGTTTTAATAAATTGTTATCGCAGGATTCCAAAATCTCTTCTTCTAGGTTTTTGGCGTTTTTACCGTTGTATTTGCAATATTCTTTTATGGCATTTAGATATTTATTTTTACTAAATTGAGTTACTTCTATATTACCTTCGTTTCTATTTTTTTCTGATCTACCTGAATATGCATCGGCATTGCGCATTTCTTCTTCTATAAACCGCGCATTAAAGGCACATTCCATTAATCCATTTATTTGTTTTTTGAGGTCTTCTTTAAATTCGCTTTTATCTAAACTTTTGTAATAAGGATATGCCACTTTCAATAATTCAATAATGTAATCAAATATTTCGTTAAAGGTTTTGTTTTTTAGTTGTGGTAATTGTGTTTTATATGGAATTCTTTCAGGATGTGTTACGTAGTTTTCCCATTCTTTTGTTGTCATTATGGTTTCAAATCTAATGCTGTAGTTATCCCAAACACTTTCTGAATGATTTGTTAAATCAGATAATAATGCGTTAAGTTTGTCTTCAAAGGTTTTCCCACCTATAAATTCTAACTCTTGTGCGTAGGTTGTACGTATTTGTTTTTCCAAATCATTTGTCATAAATCGCTTATAGAGTTATCGCCGTAATCATTTTCCACTCCTGATAAATCCAAGGAGTCTAACGATTCAAGATCTTTGTCTATATTAACTTTTGTTCCGGTTGTCGTTGTCGTAGTCGTAGTAGTTTTGTTAGATTCTGTAGCCTCTTCTTTTTTATTTTCAGCTTTTTGTGTTTCAACTTTGTTATCTTGTGTAGTTACAATCGTTTCTTTTGTAGTGGATTTTGAATTCATTACTAAATACGTTATTAATCCCACAAGAATTAATGCTACAACAGCTAACGAAACATTAGTTACTTTTTCAGAATTTGTGTTTGGTGTTATATTTTCCATTTTAATTTCCCTCCGTTGAAATTTTTTGTTGTTTTAAAGCTACAATGTCAGGACGAATTGTTTTTTGATAATAAGTTCTAATATCAACAACATCGGTTCTCACTGTTTTTAATAGATTCTTTGCTTCTTTTAAAGATGCCGAATAGTTTGTGCCGGTATCACATGCTAAATCCTTTGTACTTGTGAGTTTATCAATATAAGCTTTAAAGTCTGTATTAAATTTATTAATTTTTGTTCCTAATTCTTTTAAATCTGATTCTAGTTTGTCTGTATCATAACCGGCTTCCTTCCAAGATGTGAGTTTTTCTGAGAGTCTATCTTTTAATTTTGTGTATATTTCTACATGTTTGGCTTTTTTACTATCAAAGTTTTCAAGTCGTTTTTCAATATTAGTTTTTTTAAGGGTACAGGATGCCAATTTTAATTTATCCGGATCTAGTTTAATTTGTTGAAGTGGGACGAGTGCGGAGGCTTGATTAGCCTTAACTACAGTAAATATTGCTATAAGAACAAACAACGAAAACGTAATATATTGGTTTACCTTATTATGGTTTTTCATACCATTATAATACCATTTGCTACCACTTTTTAAATGTGTGTTATAATATCCCCTGTGATTGATCGAAATTGATCAAAGTGAGTATTAGCTTGAAGTATTTTAATTCATGCCCGTTGTCTCCTTTATCCGTTTTGCTCATCCCTAAAAAAATATGTATAAACAACAAAATAGTTCGTCTAATTATAAAAGTAGTTACAAAAGTGGCGGAAGAAGTTCCGGTCATTCCTCATCTTCTAGACCTTTTTCAGGTGGTTCAAGATTTGGACGTGGCGGAGGTGGTTCTGGCTCTGGTTTTGGTTCTCATACCAGAAGAAATCCATACAGAGATTCTTACATAAGCCAAGAAATGTATATTTCTAAGGCTTCTGATATTGTACAAGAGTCTATTTACGATGAATCAATTACATTTGCAGATTTTGGTTTACATATCAAATTAAATGAAAATATTTCAAAACGCCAGTATGTGCACCCAACTAAGATACAATCTCAGGTTATTCAACCAATTTTAGATAAAAGAGATGTTTTAGGGTTAGCAAGTACTGGTTCTGGTAAAACAGCCGCTTTCTTGCTTCCAATGATTAACACAGTTTTAAACGACTTACACAAAAGATTTTTAATTGTTGCTCCAACTCGTGAACTTGTTAATCAAATTCAAACGGAACTTAGACAATTTGCTGCCGGTACTTTTGTTACCGACGTTTTAATTGTTGGCGGTGCTGGTTATTACGATCAAATAAGAATTTTGAGAAAAAATCCTCAATTTGTTATTGCTACACCAGGAAGACTTATTGATTTATTCAATAAGAAACACATCAATCTTGGAAGTTTTGACACTGTAGTATTGGATGAAGTGGACCAAATGTTAGATATGGGTTTTATAAACGATATTAAACTTATTATTTCAAGCTTAAAAAGCCCAAGACAATCCATGTTTTTCTCCGCTACAATGTCACCTAAGATTGAAGCTATTGCTAATACTTTATTAGTAAATCCTGTACGTATTGAAGTTACTAAACAATCAGCTGCCAAAAATGTTGATCAAGATATTGTAAGAGTTGGCGCTGGTAACAATAAATTAGAAGTTTTACATAACTTACTTGTTAATACTGATTTTCAACGTGTCTTAATTTTTTCACGTACCAAACATGGTGCCGATGAAATTTCGGATGCTTTAAGAAAACGTGGTCACAAGTGCGATTCCTTACACGGAAACAAATCTTTAAATATTAGAACTAAAGTTTTAGCTATGTTTAAACGTTCAGAAATTGATATTTTAGTTGCAACTGACGTTGCTTCACGTGGTATCGATGTTCCTGATATTACACATGTTATAAACTACGATAAACCAGCTACTTTC
>CAYOCN010000013.1:0-3399 GCA_964402525.1 uncultured Candidatus Saccharibacteria bacterium
AAAATAATTGTGATTGTCGGAAAATTGATCTTGTGTGATTGAATTTTGACATGTAATATGGACTGTACCAGCGAGCGAAACAGTTGCGTTTTTCGCAGGTTCCTTAATATGGGCCGTTAGCTTAGTTGGTAGAGCGCCTCGTTTGCAACGAGGAGGTCACCGGTTCGAATCCGGTACGGTCCACCAAAATAATAAAGTTTCTAGCTCTTTTAAAACTGAATAGAAGGTCTAATTTGGTATAACAACAGCAAGTAAAAGATAGTTTAAGAAAGAAGATAATTAATGTACATGGTGGATGCCTAGGGTCTTTGTGCCTAAGAAGGAAGTGCTAAGCTGCTTTAAGCCTCGATGAGTTGCTATGAAACGTTATTAGTCGAGGATTTCCGAATGGGGCAACCTATCCAGATAAAATCTAGGATACTCATTACTGAAAGATCTGAACTTGTTTCAGGTTATTAGGTGATAGAGAGGGTACTCTGCGAACTGAAACAACTTAGTAGCAGACGGAAAAGAAACTAAATTAAGTATTCCCTAAGTAGCGGCGAGCGAACGGGGAACAGCCCAAACCCAGGGTTGAATTAAATTTTTGGATCATCTAATGATTCAATAGTTTGATTTAACCATTTTAATGGGGGTTAGGAAAATCCTACCCACCTCGAGTGGAAAGGGAGTTACAAAATTTTTTGTAGAGGAATCTGCCTGGAAAGGCAAACCGTAGGGGGTAATAGTCCCGTACTCAAAACAAAAAATCTCCCTGGGTTTATCCAGAGTAGCATGGGGCACGTGAAACCCTGTGTGAATACAGCGGGACCAACCGCTAAGGCTAAATACACAAAGACACCGATAGTGAACTAGTACCGTGAGGGAAAGGTGAAAAGTACCCCGTGTAGGGGAGTGAAATAGTAACTGAAACCGTGTACAAACAAGCTGGCAGAGGCCAACTTTATTGTTGGCTGATGCCGTGCCTATTGAAGCATGACCCAGCGAGTTAATACGACGTGCAAGCTTAATCCGTTCAGCGGAGTATGCGTAGGGAAACCGAGCCTTAAATGGGCGTATAGTACGTCGTATTAGACCAGAAGCCAAGTGAGCTAACCATGGGCAGATTGAAGTCCTGTGAGAACAGGATGGAGGATCGAACCGTTGTGCGAGGAAAAGCGCTCGGATGACCTGTGGTTAGGTGTGAAACGCTTAACGTACTTGGCGATAGCTGGCTCTCCCCGAAATATATTTAGGTATAGCCTTTGTTTATAAGTCCTGTGAGGTAGAGATACTGAGAAGAGATGGGGCAGTTTACTGTACCCACTTTTACCAAACTCCGAATGCACAGGTAACTTGAACAGGGAGTCAGCACTGCGGGGAAATCTCGTGGTGCAAAAGGGAAGCAACCCAGACCATCGATTAAGGTCCCTAATCTCTGCTAAGTGGGGAAGGAGGTGGGATCGTTTAGACAGCTAGGAGGTTGGCTTAGAAGCAGCCATCCTTTAAAGATAGCGTAACAGCTCACTAGTTAAACGATTCTGCGCCGATGATCCAACGGGGCTCAAGCAGAGAACCGACATCGTGGATTTTTACCGTTTTTACGGTATTAATGGTAGGGGAGCTTTGATATTGCAATAAAGCTTACGCCGTGAGGGTAGGTGGAGCGATATCAAGTGAGAATGCTGGGATGAGTAACGAGATCCGCGTGAAAACCGCGGACGCCGAATATCTAAGGGTTCCTTCGCTATGTCAGTCAACGAAGGGTTAGTCGGTCCTAAGGTGAGGTCGAAAGACGTAGCTGATGGACAGCAGGTTAATATTCCTGCACTGTCGTAAAATCGTTATTACTAATGGGGGGACGAAGTTTGAAGGATCAGGCTTATTAAGGATTTGAGTCGCGAAGGCGAGCTAGTCTGTGCAGGTAAATCCACACAGGCGTTTTAACGTGAGCTGGGCGAAAGTTTTCCGTAAGGAGAGCAATCTGATAGCCCTTTAAGTTTCCAAGAAAAACCTCTAAGGAGATTTTATGATATCCGTACCGCAATCCGACACAGGTAGATGGGTAGAGAATACTAAGGCGATCGAGTGAATCGTGGTTGAGGAACTAGGCAAATTACATCCGTAACTTAGGGAAAAGGATGCCCTGTCTCATCAACCGCAAGGTTGAGTGGATAGGGGGCACAGAAATGGGCCAAGCGACTGTTTAACAAAAACACAGGTCTCTGCTAAACCCGTAAGGGGAAGTATAGGGGCCGACGCCTGCCCAGTGCCCGTAGGTCAAGACTGGGGGTGATTTCTTGTCGCAAGACAAGGATGAGCTCTTGGTTTAAGCCCGGGTGAACGGCAGCAGTAACTATAACTGTTCTATGGTAGCGTAATCCCTTGCCGGGTAAGTTCCGGCCCGCACGAAAGGCGTAACGACTTGGCCACTCTCTTAATCACGAGCTCGGTGAAATTGAACTACCGGTGAAGATGCCGGTTACTCGCTGTTGGACAAAAAGACCCCGTGGAGCTTTACTGTAGCTTGACATTGATAATTGTTATTGACTGTGTAGGGTAGGAGGGAGTTCACCAAAAGTGAACAACGATGAAACACCTCTCTGTCAATATTGAGAATCTTACCATCCGCCGTTACCCGGCGGAGGGACACTGTCTGGTTGGCAGTTTATCTGGGGCGGATTCCTGCTAAAAAGTAACGCAGGAGCCCAAAGGTTCCCTTAGCACCGATGGAAATGGTGCTGTATGCGTAAAGGTATATGGGAGCTTGACTGCAAGACATACAAGTCGAGCAGATGCGAAAGCAGGGCTTAATGATCTTCCGACGCTTTGTGGTAGGCGCGGAACTTAACGGATAAAAGTTACCCCGGGGATAACAGGCTGATTGTGCCCGAGCGTTCACAGCGGCGGCACAGTTTGGCACCTCGATGTCGACTCGTCTTATCCTGGAGCTGGAGCAGGTTCCAAGGGTTGGGCTGTTCGCCCATTAAAAAGGCGCGTTAGTTGGGTTCAGTACGTCGTAAGACAGTACGGTCTCTCTCCACAGCGAGCGTTTGAACATTGAGAGGGCGGATTTCTAGTACGAGAGGACCGAAATCCTCAAACCCCTGGTGTACCAGTTGTTTTACCAAAAGCATTGCTGGGTAGCTACGTTTGAAAGTGATAAGCGCTGAAATCATCTAAGCGCGAAGCATACCTCAAGATTAATGTTCTTCTGTCGCAAGACAGACGCAACTCCTAGGAGATTACTAGGTTGATAGGCTATAGGTGTACGCACAGTAATGTGTTCAGCTGAGTAGTACTAATGATTGCGCATCTTCTTTTTATTTTAGATTTAAACGCTTTTTGTTATGCCAAGGACCTTCTCTTCAGTTTCAAGAGAGTTAAAACTTTAACTTTTTTTGACAAATACATAGATAG
>CAYOCN010000013.1:3409-11972 GCA_964402525.1 uncultured Candidatus Saccharibacteria bacterium
GTTAAGCTCACCAGCGCCGAAAATACTAACGAGAATCGTTGGGAAGATAGGTCGTCGCCGGGACGCTGTTTGTAACTGCAAATTATTTTTTATTTACATTAACCTTCTATTCAATATCCTTGTAATATGCCTATAACTTCGTTATACTCACTTCGTTAAAAACAAAGGAGGCATAATCTTCTTAGGTTTCTTACGTTTTGCATTAAACCGCCTAAAAACCAGTTTATTTTCTAAGCGTATCAGACTTATCAGAGATTCTTAGCATGCCAAAAGCATCACAGATACATAAAGAAAGTTCAGCCATGTCAAGGTTGATAGATCAAAAAGGTCTAGATATGAAGCGCCTTCAACCAGGTGAGCTCATAGAAGGTATAGTAATTACTGTTTCCCATGGGGAAGTTCTTGTAGACGTTGGGGCCAAATCTGAAGGTATGATTTCAGGTTCAGAGCTTACCGATGCAGATAATATCCACAAAAATTTAAAGCCAGGTGATAAAGTGTTGGCAAAAGTTGTTCAAGTTGAAAACAACCAAGGTTATATCGTTTTATCCTTTAAAAAGGCCGATGGTGAAAGAAAATGGAAAGATGCCGATGATGCAATTGCTAATGGTTCTACCATTGAAGCTGTTGTCATTGAATATAACAAAGGTGGTTTATTAGCCGATTGTTTAGGTTTGCGTGGTTTTATTCCTTTATCTCACTTAGATAGAGTTCATTTCTCTCAAGATATTGCTAAATTTGCTGCAGGCAGTGAAGCAGAACTTAGAGAATCATTAAAAACTCTTTCAGGTAAAGTGTTAAAGGTAAAAGTTATAGAACTTGATAAAGAGAAAAATAGATTTGTTTTATCCGAAAAAGACGCATTATCCAGTTACAGCGATGAAGCTAGAAACAAAAGATTAGCTGAAATTAAAACTGGTGATAAATTAGAAGGTATTGTTACAGGTATTATGCCATTTGGTGTTTTCATAGACCTTGATGGTGTAGAAGGCCTTGTACATATCAGCGAAATTGCTTGGGAAAAAGTTGGTCATCCAAGTCAGTACTTTTCTGTTGGTAAAACAATAGAAGTATTGGTCTTAGGTGTTGACGAAAAAACTCAAAAATTAGCACTATCCGTTAAAAGATTAAGTCCAAATCCTTGGGAAACTGTTGAAGAAAAATATCCTGTTGGTTCAAAAGTTAAAGGTAAAGTTAGTAAAATTGTACCTTTTGGTGCTTTTGTAACGATTGAAAAAGGATTAGATGGTTTAATTCATGTATCCGAAACAGACGGACCTTTAGCTGAAGGTGAAGAAGTCGAAACTATAGTTACACAAGTAGATGGTAAAAACCAAAAACTTGCTCTTAGTGTTCGTCAATTAACCAAGTAATTTGATTTAGGAAATCAATGAATACCTTAGATAAGTTAACTCAGAGAGCCTCTCTTGTTTTAAAGCTTTTACCAGCCAACAAGAGAGCCTCTGTTGAGAAAATAATTTCCTCAATTAGAGAAGTTACCGGGTTAGGAGCTTTTTTGTCTCAATTCCTAAAGTCCGAGCTTCCATTAAAGGTAAAAACAGTTGATGTTAATACCTTAGTAAAAGAAGCGTACTACCAAGCTTTAAAATTCGAACATCCTTATGTGGGTACAGAACATTTATTATTAGCACTGTTAAAAATAGTTAAATCCACTGATTATGAACGTGTACGTACTGAATTATCCAAAATAAATATATTTCCAATTAATCTCCGTTTATTAGATGCCACTAAGAAAACTCCTATATTAGAATCTTTTAGCGAAAATTTAAATCAAATGGCATTAAAGGAATTTGATCGTGTTATTGTGCCACGTTTAGAATATAAATCTCTAGTATCCAGTTTACTTTTAAAAGAATCCACGGGTGTTTTATTAATAGGGGAACAAGGTGTAGGTAGAAAAACTTTAATAGATTATTTAGCTCGTAGTATTATTTCCCTCGATATTCCACCTTATTTTGCGGGGTACCAAATAATAGAATTCGATTTAATGGGTTTTATGTCTAGTATATTCACTAAAGGTGGTGTGGAACTTGGATTATCAGCCTTAATTGATGAATTAAAAACTTTGGGTAGAGTAGTTTTAAGTATTAAAAACTTTGAAAATCTTTTCCTAACAACTTCCGCAGGTTTAACAGTTCCAATGTTTTATTCTATGTTTAAATCTGCTGTGGAAAATTTAGGTATAAAAATGATTGGGGTTATGGATATATCCTTGTATGAAAAGGTAACCTCGGATAATGAACACATTTTAGATAACTTTACGGTCATTGAATTAGAGGAGCCTACTGAGCCAGAAACCATTAAAATACTTGATGCGGCATCATACTATATCGGTAAATTTCATAATGTGACTATACCCCAAGATGTAATGAAGTATGTTTATAAAAAATCCAAGGAAGAGCTTCCCGGTAGTTTTCCTCGAAAAGGTATAGATTTATTAGATCACGCGTGTACCCACATAATATCTAATAAAAGTAGAATTCCCTCTGGTTACAAGAAATTAGTGGATAAAAGCTTTGAATATTTATCTCAAATTGACGACTCTTTAAACGCTGGAAAATACGATGACGCCTCTAGAGTAAGAAATAAGCTCAAAGGCCTCGATAAAGACTTAATGCTAGAGGAAGAGAAGATATTTTTTGGTGAGAAAATCTTAATTCTGTCAAAAAAAGATATCGATAAAACTTTAACAGAATTTAACTCAAATCCTCGTAATGACAAGAAAAAACCAGCTAACTTGGCTGTTTTATCATCGTTATCTGCTCAAATTAAAAAACGAATAATAGGGCAGGATGTTGCTGTAGATTCTGTAGTTAAATCACTAATTAGATCGAAGCTTGGTTTAAGGACAAGAAAGCGCCCATTGGGTAATTTCTTACTGTTAGGACCTACTGGAATTGGAAAAACTGAGCTTGCAAAGGTTTTGGCTGATGTATTTTTTGGTAACAACTCTTTAATACGTTTAGACATGAGTGACTTTGCAGAAAAACATAATGTGGCACGGTTAGTGGGTGCCCCTCCAGGATACGTTGGATACGGAGAAGGTGGCGAACTAACAACAAAAATAGCTGCTAAACCTAACAGTGTTGTTCTATTTGATGAAATAGAAAAAGCTCATCCAGATGTCCTAAATATCCTATTACAAATCATGGAAGAAGGTGAGCTAAAGGATGCCAAAGGGCAAACTTTTGACTTCTCAAGTGCTGTAATAATTTTGACATCAAACTTGGGTACTGAAATTCTCCATTTAAAGAACATTGGCTTTGGTGACGATTCCATTTCCGAACATCAGGTAAGTGAACGATTAAAAAACAATGCTAAGAAGATACTTAAGCCCGAACTTATTAACCGATTCGATGAGATAATTATATTCTCTAGGTTAAGCCAAGAAAGCCAGTATAAGGTACTAGACTTACTCATTAATGAGGTCTTAACCACTTTAAAGAACCAAAAAATAAAATTAACCCTAGATCCAACCGTTCGAGATTTTTTACTAAAGGAAGGTTACTCACAAGAATATGGCGCACGTGCTTTACGTAGAACTTTAGAAACCAAACTTTTGGATAAAATTGCCGAATATTTACTTGAAAATAGACAAAGACCCCTACAACTAAAAGCCATTGTACAAGATAATAATATTGAAATACGTTAAGATAATAGAGTATTGATTTGCGAACGCATGCCCTCGTAGAGCTGCAAGTGAGCAAAGCAATACTAGTTTTATGTCTAACAAAATAAAAACCATATATATATGTAGTAGCTGTGGATTTGAAAGTCCCATATGGCAAGGGCAGTGTGGTGGATGTGGCGAATGGAACACTTTGGTAGAAGATGTCATTATTCAAACCAAATCCTCTATAAATAACTCAATTTCCAGAGCAGGAAAAAACATAAGTTCCACCAGCAATAACTCAGGTCAGCGATCAAAACCAGTTCATCTATCTGATGTATCTATAGAAGCCCCAAAAAGAGTTTCATCCAAAATAACAGAATTTGACAGAGTATTAGGTGGTGGGTTTGTACCAGGTCAAGTAATTTTACTAACAGGTGAACCGGGAATTGGTAAATCCACAATATTAACTGAAATTGCAAAAAAACTTGGTCAACACGAAACCGCAAATACGGATGTTCTTTACGTTTGTGGAGAAGAGAGTCCCGATCAAATAAAGGTTCGTGCCACTCGTATGAAATATGATGCCAAAAATCTATTGATGCTTTCCGAAACAAATGTTGAATCTATAATGGCCACCCTGGAATCAACCCCCAATATAGGTTTAATAATTGTAGATTCGGTACAAACTGTTTATTCAGATCAACTTTCAGGAATGGCTGGATCTATGACACAAATAAAAGGATGTACACAGCTCCTAACTGCCACAGCAAAAAATATTAATGTTCCTATGGTATTGGTGGGGCATGTAACAAAGGAGGGCACTGTAGCCGGTCCTAAGCTTCTAGAACATATAGTAGACACCGTGTTGTACCTTGAAGGTGATTCGCAACATTTATATCGAATTTTACGCACTACAAAAAATAGATTTGGTCCAGTGTCCGAAGTTGGCATATTTCAAATGGAGGATAGTGGAATTGTAGAAGTGGCAAATCCTTCAGAACTTTTTTTAGAACAATCTACTAACTTTGCATCAGGTTCTTGCATCACTGTAATAATGGAAGGATACCGCCCAATTTTATTTGAAGTTCAAGCTTTAACAGTTAAAACTTCCTTTGGTTATCCACGACGAACCACAAGTGGTTTTAATACAAATAGACTTCAGGTATTATTAGCTATCCTAGAAAAACGTACAGGCTTAAATTTGTCTGGTCATGATGTTTATTTAAGTGTGGCGGGTGGATTTAAAATAAGCGAGTACAGCGCCGATTTGGCAGTTTGTTTAGCAATAATTTCATCTTTAAAAGACAAACCTCTCAAAGAAAAAACAGTAGTCTTTGGAGAATGTGGTTTAAGTGGGGAAATACGTAAAGTTTCTCATGCTGAAAAACGTGCAAAAGAAGCAAAAAAATTAGGTTTTACAAATGTAATAAGTCCGGATAATGTTAAAACTTTAAGACAGGCTTTGAAGTTAGGTTTTGAACAATAACTGGTACTATTATGAAAACATATGTCACAACTGCAACACAGTACAAATCGAATAAACCAAGAAGGTAAGCTATCAGTTAGGGAAATTAAATTTATTATTCGTGTTAGTTTTGCCTTTATATTTTTCATATTTGGTTTTAACTTTTCCCGTACAACTTTTTTTAAAGAATATCCTTTATTTGGAGTAGACTACTTAGCCGAAATCTTAATCTCGGTTTTAGCGGGGTTGCTTGGATTTTATACAATTCCATTACTTGGAGTTAAAACAAAACGATGGATTGAAGGACAAATCCACAAAACTGTAAATGACATTGTTTATGATTTTTGGTCTCGTCAAACTGGCAGAATAAATCAAGCAAAAAAAGAAAAACAACTTTTAAAAACTCAAAACCAACAAGTTTTATTACTAAACGCCCCAGCTCTCGATGGGGTAGTAGTGGACACATCTGTCCTAATTGATGGTCGCTTATTATCCCTAGTTAAATCAGGATTTTTTGACAAAAACTTACTAGTTTTAAAAAGTGTAATAACTGAGCTACAACAAGTAGCAGACAGCAAAGACAAATTAAAACGTCAACGCGGTAGAAAAGGATTGGACATTTTGCGTGACCTTAGAAAAATTACAAAAGTTACAATTCCTGAGTTCAACTCCAAAGAAAAAGAAGTTGATGATGCGGTTACTGACTTTGCAAAACAAAACAAACTTAAACTTTTAACCCTAGATTTTAATTTAATGAAGGTCGCCGAAGTTAAAGGAGTAGAGGTGCTAAACATAAACGTTCTGGTTGAAGCACTCAAGACTGTGGTACTTCCTGGAGAAGATTTAAAAGTAAAAATATTGCAAAAAGGAAAAGAAAAAAGCCAAGGTATAGGTTATTTAGACGATGGCACTATGGTTGTGGTTGAAAATGCTAAAGAATTAGTAGGTGAAGAACTAGATGTAAGAGTTATAAAAATAATTCAATCACCCGCAGGTAAGATGTTATTTTGTGACAAACTAAGTTAACCTTGTTAGATTTATTTGGATTGACACCAATGTACACTAATGGTAACTTATGTACATGACAAACCCATCCATAAAAACTATTACTATTACAAAATTTAGAAACGAAATATTTGATGTTATTAATAATGTTCATAAAAAAGGTGAGGAATTTATTATTGAAAAATCAGGTGTTCCTGTGGCTAAATTAGTTTCTATTAACAATATAGATTATAAAAGTTCAATAAATACTGAAGAATTTCTACAAATATTAAAAGACACCCAAGGTGCATGGGGTGGAGACGACCACGCTGCTACTGAAAAAAAAGTGGAGAAAAAGGAAAAAGAATATTTAGAAGAACTTAAAAAAGCATTATGGTAATTTTGGATACAAATATCATAATAGACCACTTACGTCTAAACTCCCCAGAAGATTCTTTATTTATAAAACTACTTCAAAAAGAGACAACCTCCGAACTTGGTATAAGTATCATATCCTTACAGGAATTATACGCAGGAAAAAGTACTAGGAAAAAAAGTGAGGAAGTTAAAATGTTGAGTATACTCAAAAAACTATTTATCCTTTCATATACATTTGAAACTGCCGTGTTAGCAGGTGTATTAGTAAGGGAGAGTTCCTATAAAATGTACTTTGCCGATTCCGCTATAGCAGCAACCGCTTTATTAAATAAAGCACCCTTAGCAACATTAAACATAAAAGATTTTGACCATATTCCAAATCTTTCACTATACAACTTAAACTCCTTATAACATTTAATTTTTAGATAATTGTGGGGTAGGGCAGAAGATGAAAAAACACTCCACATGAGGCGACATAACAAGCGGCAACCGCAGAGTGTTTTTTCAATAAGACCCATGCTTCTGGACAGAGGAAGCACGTTAAGATATACGTTAGTTCATTTTGAAAAAACTAACAAGCGACCCTAGTTGAGAGATTCCTGAGAAACAATTTTCACCAACGCGAAATACTTTTTTGATTCCAATCTTAATTGTTGTGTAGTACGTATTTACATAAGTATGTATGTATGGTTTTATTAAAGTACCACATACCCTATAAGGTATAAATTTGATGTGGATAAGTTTTGTGGATAAGTATGCGAAAGGTTTTTAGGCTCGCAACACAGCACTAAAGTGGGTGATTGCTCACCTTAAAAACCATTTCACTTTATTCATAGAGGAGAGTTGATTTGCAAACGCATTAAGCACTTCATGAATTAATGCTTATTGCAAATCAAATGTCATATATGGAAAAATTAAAAACTAGTTCGAAGATTAAAACTACTATATTAATGGATAAAACTCTTAAAAAATTGGCGCAAGTATATGCCATTCAAAACGAAATGAGCCTAGGAGACCTAGTAGAGGAGGTATTATCCGAATTTTTAACTATGAAAAAATAGGAACTTTCACCTTTGGTGGAGCGGACGGGGATTGAACCCGCATAGGTCGACTGTCAAGATCGACGTGTTACCTTAACCCGCCCCACGCACTAAATTTTTAATATTTTTAAGTTTCTTTTACAAGGTAGTTGTATCTAGTATTTTTAGATATTAACTTTTGACATAGGGGAGTATTTATTTTAAGATGTGTATGACTGTCAAGATCACCACGCTTGTTACTTTAACAAGGTTTAAAATCAAGAAAGGCTCCGAGTAATCGGAGCCTTTCCTTGTTTATAACCACTCAATTTTTGGTGGACGGGAGGGGAATTGAACCCCCAGATTCAAGGTGTTAATGCTGAATCAATCACCAGATTCCCGCCCAAACTATTTTTAATGGGTTCACACTATCAATAGTTTGGTTTCTATTAAAGGGAGTTTATTCTAGTGGTTTTAGATTTTATTATTTGACTGTTCTATTTAATTTGTTATAAAATGTGCTTGTTAATGCTGAATCAATAAGATCACCTTAGGGAGATCGGATTCAATGTAAAAAAAGATATCCCCGCGCAAGCGGGGATATTTGTTTATAAACACCCATACCTATATATAGTATTCAGCTAAGCAACCTACCCCTTGACAACCTATAGTATTTAACCTATAATATAGTTATTGAAAATTTAATTGTGTACATCTGCTACAGGACATGTATCTTGATTCACATCTAATACACCCTATAGTATTGACAGGTTGTCATAAATGGTATATAATATAATTGTTCAATAGTTAGAAAGCGAGTAGAGAACTTTTAAATCATTTATTTTCAGTAACCCATAGCACTTGACAAGCACGTTATAGTATGTCATAATATGATTATTGAAAATTCAATATTACTTTTTTTAGATGAAGGACAGGCACTAATAAAAGATTCTTATTTATACATTTATTTTCATAAATAAATTAGCTAAATAGTCAGTGCTCTATATATCCTTACCTTAAAAGTAGGGCTTTTTTTGTTTCTATTAAAAAGAGTTGATTTTTGGGGATTTTCTCCCTGTCGCC
>CAYOCN010000014.1:0-4205 GCA_964402525.1 uncultured Candidatus Saccharibacteria bacterium
AAAGTCCGTAACCGTGATCAAATCTATTGGGAATAAAATAAGAAACTTTTTTATAACCTAGTTCTTTGGAAATAGTTTTGTACAAAATTGCCGTAGCGTTAATTCCATCTGAATCATAATCTCCATAAATAACAATAGGAATTTCTTTTTTTATACATTCAAATATTAATTCTTTGGCTTTTACCAAAGCATTTTTAAATTCTGGGGAAAAATCTTTTAATAAATGTTTAATAGCTGGGGGATCTAAAAATTTTTGTTTATCTTCATTAGAAATAATGCCACGATTTTTTAATAATATATCAACAACGTCATCTCCAGAATTGTAAGTGGAAAGAACATTCAGTTTGTACATAGAAAAAATTAACCTATTTTACCTGTTTCTTTAATACAAACTCTTCCCAAAACACTAAAATTGGAGAAGCTGTAAAAATTGAAGAATAGGTACCCGAAGTAATACCAATAAGAAGTGCCAACGTAAACACTTTGATATTAGCACCACCCAATAAATACAAAGATAACAACGTAAAAATAACAGTTAAAGAAGTGGCAAGCGATCTATTTAATGTTTCAACCACTGAATAATTTACGATTGCTTCAAAGTTCCAGTCACGTGGTAATTTTCTAAGATTCTCACGAATTCTGTCGAATACCACAATTGTATCGTGTACTGAGAAACCAATTATAGTTAATACCGCTGTTATAAATAAGGCATCAACTTCAATTTTGAAAAAATGTCCCAAAATAGAAAATATTCCCAAAATCATAACTGCATCGTGCAACATGGCAATAATGGCGCTAATACCAAATCTAAAACTAGAATAAGGTTTTGGAACATTTCTAAACGCAAAAGCAATATATAAAAGTATGGCAATAGAAGCCCACATTACAGATATAAACGCATTTTTAGTGGTTTCTTGACCAATAGCAGGACCCACTGTTTCAAAGGAAAGTTGAGTAGAATTTTTAAATTTATCCAAAATAGCATTTTTTAAAATATTACTATTTTCGGCTTCCACAGGTTTGGTTCTTACAACAACCACATTATTTTCTTCAGAGGAAATAGTCTCAACAACAACACCTTTTTCTTCAAAAACACTTTTTAACTCAGAGGTATTAATAGATTTTTCAAATTTATATTTAAAAACTGAACCACCACTGAAATCAATTGAAAGATTAAGACCAAATTGAAATAAAGAAATTAATCCAGGAACAAGTAAAAGAGCGGAAAAAATTAAATACCAAAGTTTAAATTTCATTATATTCATTGTTTTGTTCCTCCAATTTTAAAAGCTTCAATCAATGTTCTAACCACAAAAATAGAACTAAATAACGAAACAACAATTCCTACCGCCAACGTTAAAGCAAAACCCTTAACGGGACCTGTACCAAGTTGAAACAATATAAAAGAAGTAATAAGAGAAGAAATATTTGAATCTTTTATAGAATTCCAAGCGCGTTCAAAGCCTAAACGTATAGCAAAATCATAGGGTTTACCCCAATAAATTTCTTCTTTAATACGTTCAAAAATTAAAATATTAGCGTCAGTGGCCATTCCTATAGATAAAATAAAGCCAGCAATACCAGGTAAAGTTAAAACAACAGGAATTAATTTGAAAATAGCTAAAACAATAACTGAATAAAGTATTAAAGATACCCCAGCGATTAATCCAAGACGTCTGTATTTGAAAACTAAAAAGATAAAAACAATAAACAAACCTACAAATCCAGCAAAAAAGCTTTTGTGTATGGAATCACCACCCAAAGTGGCACCAATAGTTTCTTGTTGTAAAACTTTTACAGGAACAGGTAGTGCACCTGCACGAATTTGAATACTTAAGTTTTTGGCACTATCAAAAGTGAAGTTTCCACTAATGACAGGATCATTAAACACTCCTTGAGCTAAATCGGGATTAATAACAGGTGCTGAAAGTGGAAAAGGACTATCGTCTAAAAATAAACCAACGGGTTTTCCAACGTTAGCTTTAGCCACATCAGAGAACTTTTTTCTACCTTCATCTGTGAATTTAAGTTGAATTTGAGGAGTACCTCTACTTTTTATATCAGTTTGTGAACCAACAACAACATCCGCACCTTTTAAATCGGAACCCGTTACAGGAGAATCTTCCCAAGCAGTGGGATCTTGATAATATTCAAAGAATTTATCTTCTTTCCACTCTTTATCAGCTTTTAATGTTTTAAAACGTAATTGAGCGGTTTGACCAATTAATTTAACAGCTTCATCTACATTTTCTAAACCAGGAATTTCAACAATTATTCTGTAAATATCACCAGATTTTACAGTAGAAACGTTAGGTTCTGTAACACCCAACATATTTACTCTACGAGAAATAATATCTTTTGCAGATTCTAAAGCCCCGTCACGCTGTGCCACAGGAATTTTCTCCATGTTGGCTTGCATCTCAACTCTAATGCCACCTTTCAAATCTAATCCCTTTTTAAATTCTTTTAAATTTAAAACAAACTTGTTGTTGAATAAATTTATGTAATAACCACCTATGCTGGTATCAAGGTTAATAGACTTATAGTGGATTTTAATAGGAACTTGAGGTAAAGCAATTAATAAAGAAATCGTGAATATTGCAGATATAATACCTAATCTAAAGTAAATGTTTTTGAACATAAATTTAATTATACAATAGAGTAAAACTTCTCTTCACTACCTGCAAGGAGTATTCTACTTTGGGACAAAACCTTAAATACGAATGGATCGTTTTTTCTTTTTCTAAATCTAAATTCCTCAGAATCCATTGTGGAATAATTAATACTTCTGTTCATTTTACGTTCCGCATCCCCTACAAATTTTTGAAGAACTTCTTGCTTTATATTTCCTACAAAAAACAAATCAACATCAAGTGGGCCGGAATCGCGACCTTTTAAAAAAGCCGGCGATAAAATTGCAAACTCAACTTCTCCAAAATCCTTCATATGTTTAATAAGATCGGCACCAAAACCACTTTCTTTACATAACATAGATAGTAAGTCGTTATAAAATTGATGTTCGGTATCTACAGTGTAGTATAAACGGTTAGAACTTTGTCTTTTACTAAGTAAATGGATACTTGTTAAATTTTCGAGTTCCCTTCTAACAGCGTTTATTTCAGCACCTACTTTTCGAACAATAGCTCTAACATGAAGAGGTTCTTCTGGGTTCTTTAATAAAACATCTAATATTTTTACTCTAACTTCTGATACTAATAAATTTTTTAACATAACTTATTTTCACTGGGCAGTTGAATTTGTTACACCTCCATTTGAAGAATAAATTACTTGACCTACATTTCGATCAGGAACAATGCTTATCCAAAATTTTCCACGGTTAAACTTAAGCTCCTTTCCATCCGTGTCATAAAACAGTGTTCTTTCATCTCTACTTGCTTTACTCCAAGTAATCTTTATAACACGACCATCAATAAACACCAGTCCTTCTCCACTACCCACAAGTTGATAATCTAATCTATTCTTTTCATCACCACTAATGGAAACTTCTGTAACAAACTGAACAATTAAGTTTTTAACTTCAATTTGTTTTTTAGTTTCTTGATCAAGGTGTGGCATTGGATTATTTTGGGCATCGTAACCTGTAAATTTCACATAAGTATTGGTATCTTCTTTATATTTAAATACTGTGGAATAGTCACCTTTTGCCCAAAAGTCGATACTTACTTCAGAAGTTTTTGGAGCATTTGCATAATCTTCTTTGTCATTTTTAAATTGCCATGGCTTTATTTCACGATTACCACTCCAACCAAGAGTATCTGCATATTCGCGAAGATACTTACCATCAACATAAGCGGTATGTTCTGTAGCAATACCACTGTTTAATCTGTCTTGATCTCGCCAAAAAGTAGCATCAGCGCGACCTAAACTTCTAACAGGCCACTGTTCTATAGCGACTAAAGCCTGAGGAGAATATCCAATGTGCATCAACATTGCATCGCCTAATTCTTTTATCAAAACTAAGTAATATTCACGAGTACTTCTAACAGGACCAATTTTTGAAGGAGTATCTGTTAAAAAGAACGCTAAAAATCGTGTAATCCCGCCCTCAGCAACAATTTCGTAAACAACATCGGCACTTAATAATCCTGATTGAGGTCGTGCATCTGTAAAATTGTTTACCATAACGCCTAAAGGTCTGGTACCAGCCCACGTAGCGTCTTTATTAAAATATTCACCGGTAAGAG
>CAYOCN010000014.1:4215-10487 GCA_964402525.1 uncultured Candidatus Saccharibacteria bacterium
TTGAAAGATCCGTATCACCTTTACCAACCTTAACAGATTTATTACCTCCAAAGGGGCTCATTATAGAAATGGAAGATTTTTTAATTACGAAAAACCAAATTGCAAAACTAAGTAGAGCTACACCCAAAATGCTTGTAGCTATAATAAAGGTTAATTTTTTGTTTGAGTCGTTAGAATACATCATGACAAAAGTTACTTATTAAAGACATAATATACCCAAAAAAAACGGTTGTCTAGTATTTGTACCCAATTTAATTTTTAACGCATACCTCACAGTTTTAACGGGCATAAACAGCAAAATAAAACCTCAATATTTATTGGAACTACAAGGTTTGCTATAATACACACTGATTGACACTTAATGCCAATTATGATAAATATAAACATGTAAATTTTAAAGTCCAAAACCCTATATTTACTAATTTTTGATGGACTTGGTAATAACCTTAATAATTTCAAGTATTCTAAAAGATAAGACGTTTGTTTTTTAGTATTGCTTGAGTTCTTATTGGAAAAAATAAATGAGCAACAAAGATGGCGAAAAGCTTTATTTAACAAAAGAAGGCTTAGAAAAATTAAAAGAAGAATTGAAAGAAATCACTGAAGTCAAAAGACCAGAGGTTATTCAAAAGATTAAAGAAGCACGAGAAATGGGTGATATATCAGAAAATTCTATGTACGACTCCGCTAGAGATGAACAATCATTTATTGAAGGTAGAATTTCCGAACTTGAAGAAATAATTAAAAACGCAGTAGTTACTATGGCTCAAAAAGGCGAAATAGCCATTGGAAGCAAAGTAACTGTACATATTGACGGAGAAGAGCAAATCTTTCATATTGTGGGAGCTCCTGAAGCAGATCCAATGAATAAAAAAATATCACACGAGTCACCACTTGGTATTGCCCTAATTGGCAAAAAAATCGGTGAAAAAATTGATGTTGAAGCCCCAATTGGAAAGCTTACCTACACAATCCTAAAAATTGATTAAGTGGTAAAATAATCCCTAATGGCTACACTTGTAGAACAAAGAAACATTAGAATCGAAAAACTTGATAAACTCAGGGAATTGGGAATTAATCCATATACCGCAACAATTAATAGAGATATTACTAATGTTGAAATACATCAAGATTTTGAAAAACTTGAAGGTAAAGTAAAAACTGTTGCGGGTAGGATTGTTTCTGTTAGAACACACGGAAAACTAGCCTTTATAGATTTAAAAGATCAGACCGGAAAAGTTCAACTTTATTTAAAAGAAACCAATCTTATGGAACCAAACCACAAAAATGGGGAAATTGGTTTTAACGAACTTGATCTTTTAGATATGGGCGATTTTATTGAATCAGAGGGAACTGTAACTAAAACTCAACGAGGTGAAATATCGCTAGAATCAGCAAAAATTAGAGTTTTAACAAAATCTTTAAGACCACTCCCTAACTCTTGGGATGGTTTAAAAGATAAAGAAACTCGCCTTAGAAGAAGATACTTAGATACCAATATAAACGAAGAAGTGTTTAACCGCTTTGTGAGAAGATCCAAGTTTTGGGAAGCTCACAGAGATTTCTTTAAGAAAAAAGGATTTTTGGAAATGAACATTCCCGTACTGGAACTAACTCCCGGAGGTGCTGACGCAAATCCTTTTAAAACCCACATGGACTCAATAGATCAAGATTTTTACCTTAGAATTTCCCAAGAATTATTTTTAAAAAGATTAATTGGCGGTGGCTATGAAAAAGTTTATGAAATTGGACCACGCTTTAGAAATGAAGGAATGTCTGATGAACACTTACCGGAACATATTGCCATGGAATTTTATTCCGCCTACACCACATTTGAACAAGGAATTGAATTTGTTGTGGAACTATTTAGATATGTTACAGAAACCGTATATGGAACTCAAAAGTTTAATATGCGTGGTTTTGAAGTTGATTTATCAAAAGAATGGGAAAGAATTGATTATCAAGAATTATTAAAAGAAAAATTTGGAATTGATGTTTTAAACACCAACTTAGAAGAAGTAAAGGAAGCTTTAAAAAAAGCTAAAGTTCCTACAGAAAAAAACTTAAACGTGGCAAGAGGAATTGATAGTTTATGGAAATCTGTAAGAAAAACCATTGGCGGACCAGCTATTATTGTTAACGAACCAAAATTTTTATCACCACTAGCTAAAGAAAATCCCAAAAACCCACAGTTAACTTTAAGATTCCACCCAATAATTGCCGGATCAGAACTTGGAAATGGCTTTTCAGAGTTAAATGATCCAATTGACCAATTTAATAGATTTAATGAACAACAAAAGTTACGAGATACTGGAGACGCAGAAGCTCAATTTATGGATATAGATTTTGTAGAAATGCTTGAATACGGTATGCCACCAACCTTCGGTTACGGCCACTCAGAAAGAAATTTTTGGTTTTTTGAGGATGTTACTGCAAAAGAGGGTGTTCCATTTCCACAAATGAAGTTTGAGTTAGACGAGAATACCAAGAAAATTTATAATCTTTAACTTAAAGAGACACCGAAACCCAATTACTACCAAGTTTTGAAAGTAAAACTTCTTTTTGATTAATAAAATGAAAACGCCCTGTTTCGGAAAATACCCTTTTATAAGAAGAAACTACTTCTAATATCCTATTAATTTCATGCTCATTTATTCTATCGGATCGATATTTATTAAAGATACCAATGTCAGTTTTATTTATTGGATAAGGAGCAAAAATTTCGGGCTGACCTTTAAAATTTAATATTTCAGTATTGATAAAATCTTCTAATGATAAAGAAAAATGTTTCGATACATAAGAACGTATTTGATCTATATTGGGCACCTTATCGTAATCAATCATATGTTTTTTTGATAACCAAATATTTAGGCATAATTCCCTTAAATCATGTACCACAGGTGCATCTTCTAGGGTAGTCAAAGACATAAGTTCTTTGGATAGATTTTTTAAAAAGTTGGGATCACCTAACAACAAAGGTATATTATTTTTTATTCCATATTCTGCAAAAAAGTAAGTTTCTTCCCACAAATTTGAAGGTGTATTTTTAAGATAATACTGAACAGAATCAAGGGTACCCGCCATATGTAAAAGTATTACATCGGGTTTAAAATTTTCTAATTTTAATAAAAGTTCTTTGGTATAAGGAGTAAATCCAAAAGTATGTATAACACCTAAATATAAAAATTCAACATTATCAATATTTTTCAAATGTAGGTACATAAAAATATTATAAACTAGTACCAGCCAACTGACCGCAAGCAGCATCAATTTCACCACCAAAGCTTTGGCGTAATGTTACAGAAATTCCATTTTTCTCTAAAATCTTTCTAAATTCCTCAACAGCCTCAAAGGTTGGGCGCTCAAACGACGCAGAATCCACTACATGGTATTTTATTAAGTTAACGTGATAAAGATAGCTTTTACTACCTTGTGCCTTTATAAGTGAGCACAACGCTTTAGCGTGTCTACTGGAATCGTTAACCCCCGCCATTAGTAAATACGCAATAAATACCTTTTTGTTAGTAACCTTAATATGGTTGTTTAGGGCCTTCATCACATCGTCAATAGGAAAAGTTTTGGTCACAGGCATTAAAGCCAATCTTTCTTCATTAAACGATGAATGTAGAGAAAAAGCTAAATTCACTTGAGGAAATTCTTTTGTAAAACGATTAATACCAGGAACTAATCCCACAGTTGAAACACTTATTCTTCTATAACCAATTCCCATAGTTTTTGTTAAGGTGTGGAGTGCTTCAAATATATTTGGATTAGCAAATGGCTCACCCATTCCCATAAACACCACATTTGCTGGAGTAACTTCACCAATTTGTCTAAAGTACAAAACCTGATCAACAATTTCATCCACAGTTAAATTTTTGTTAAAACCCATAGCTCCGGTAGCACAAAACGTACAACCCATTCCACAACCACTTTGAGAAGATACACAATAAGTTATGTGATCTTCTTCAGGATGATCCTCAGATTTATACACCATTTTCACAGTTTCAATTTTGGCACCATCGCGAGTTTCAAATAGGATTTTAGTGGTTTGGTCGTCTTCAACCTTATTAACCACCCTCAGTGTTAAAACGTCACCCATTTCGTTTTGAAACATCTCTCTAATGTTTTGAGGCAAAGTGTGCATACGTGAAAAATCGCTGATGCCATCAATATAAACAGCTTGAATAGCTTGATTTAACCTAAAAGAAGGCACCCCAAGTTTATCTAAAATCTCTTTAATTTTGGCTAGTCTAGTTATTTCCACATGCGTAGTATAATATTAATGTTATGAATAAGGAAGAAACTCCTGTAAATACAACTCAAAATCAGACACCTCAAACCCCCGAAATTCCAGTAGTGGAAAATCCAATGGCACAAAAAGAATTAGAAATAACAGAAAAAGAACAACTCTTCAAAAAGAAAATGAGAATATTAAAGAGAAGTTCTATTGTTGGAGGTGGCTTAATATTACTATTAATAATTGGTACAACTGGCTACAACTTTTACTATGAATTAACAAAAGAAACGTTTAAACAAGATGAGGCCATCGTTCAAAAACAACCAACGAAAGCTGAATTATTCAACAAATACGATAATAAGGATTTAAAATTTTCTATTAGTTACCCAAAAAACGACAAAATTGTTGAATATAAATCTATTAGCGAAAAAATAAATAAACTAGAAATAATTTATTCAACAGATACTAATAACAACGCAAATTTAACCGCACAAAATTTACCAACTGGATATATTTTAAAGGTAACACCACTAAATATTATCGGACGTGATTTAGATGAAATAACTTCAGTAAAAAGAGAAAGCTTTTTAACAACATGCCCAAAGGAAGTGGAAATTTCATCGGCAATTGGCGCGGTTGTTTATAACATAGCCGCAAAATCTTTTGAAGTTAGAAACTGTGATGGAGACTTTAGAGTTACCTACGTACCAAGATTTGGAATTTTCTATGAAATAATGCAAATGTACAAAGGTGACCTTGGATTTAGACAACAGTTTAAAAGCACCACAGAAGAAATGATAAATTCTCTTGAATTTTATCCAGAGGATGTAATACCTGAAGAACCTATAAAAACATTTGCAAATACTAGTATCAAAATTTCATTTAATTATCCAAAAGAATTACAAGAAAAGTGTTGTGAACTTCCAAACCCACCTTCTAAAACTGCTAAAGAAATAATAAAGTTGGGAATAAAAAAGAGTGAAGAATATCAAGGATCCTTTGGAGTATTTTCAGAAAGTACAAGAAACACGGGCGGCAAAGAAAGAACCTTAGCACAATATATAGAAGAGCAAAAACAACTTTTAATATCAGATTACAAAATTGTTAAAGGGGTGGAACCAACAATGATTGAAGAAAAAATTAAAGTAGGCGATAGAGATGCTACACGTATAAGAGGTGCTTCATGGAAAGGAAACGATGTAATAATCACCGATACCTTAGAAGGTAGTAACTTTATTGTCATTTCTATTATGAATACAATTGGCGAAGAATTTGAAAAAGTGGTAAAAGATATGTTAGACTCCTTTAAATTCCTAGAGAGATAAAAACCTCTAAAATTTAAGTTAATTTCTACACCAAGCACCTACGTAAAAACCCTTACCAAACAACTCCTTTTGAGGAGAAAAAACTTTTTGCGTGTAAATCAATTTATCCATATTCTTTTTAATTCTAGGTATATCTTCTCTTTTTCGAGTTCCTTGTGGATTATTAACAACAAAAACACTTGTGATTTTTGCATCTAAATTACTCAGAAAGGTGTAAAACCAACCGGTAGAATCAGTTGTATATTCCTGCACAAAACATTGATAACTAATACCACGCTCATCTTTACCAAAAATCCCAGTGTAATCCTTGGTTCTTTGTGCATAGACTAACTTACCCCAGGAAGTTCCCTCAACATATAATTGAGAGCTTATATTTCTTTCCACCTTAATTTTTTCAGCTAAGATATATTTAGCACGAGTAGCATTCATAAATTCTACCTGCAATAAAACACTTATCAACACTAATAGTATTAACGAAAAAACAGAAAATTTTGTAATGGAAATATTAAATAGAGAAGAAATGATAATAATAAATAATATAAAAAAACCAAGTAAATAGCGCTCGTAAAGATCAGTGGTAAAAAATATAGTGGCAACAATACCCAATGCATTTAATATTAAAAATGTTTGAGATGTTGTAAATTTAGTACGTAACCTCTGAACTAATCCCCATGAAGAACATCCTGCAACAATACTTAGCAATAACT
>CAYOCN010000014.1:10497-11706 GCA_964402525.1 uncultured Candidatus Saccharibacteria bacterium
AGTAGAGAATTATCCAACAAATCAAAGTCCACTTTGAAGTACGCTTTAATATTTAACCCTTCCAAATACAACACATTCCCCATTGGAAAAATATCCAACTTATATACCAAAAGAGATATCACTATAGTCAAAGGTATTAAAGCGGCCAAAATAAGTTTTTTCTTTATTGGAAGGGGAGTTAACAAAGGTGCAGAAAATATTAATAAATACGGAATGATATTTGCAAATAAAATAAGAATTTGCGCAAAATTCGGAAATATAATGGGAGATAAACCCATCCTAGGCCAAAATTTATAAATTAAAAATGTAATTGCAAAAGATACTATATTTATAAGAGCTCGCTTTAGGCTTAATTTCTTAGTAAATAGCGTAATTAGAAAATACGAAATAAAAACCACAATTCCGCTTTGGCGCACCAAAATACTTAAATTTCCAAACAAAACTGCCACCATTAAAAACTTATTATTTTCACTTTTTAAAGCTTTTAGGTAAAAATAGATACTCCAAAGCCAAAGAGTTAAAAAATAAATATCTGTCATAAAAGTTTGAGATAAATGAAAAACAAGAGGATTAAAATACACTAGCAATGTCACAAAATAAGATATTTTCGTATTGGTGGTTAAAAAATAAGTGAGTTTAAAACAAGCAAGACCAAGAAGAATAGTTGTAGTTAGTGTTAAAAATCTTAATGCAGTAAAGCTAACACCAAAAAACTGACTCCAGAGTAACCCAAGTAACCCCTGTGTAATAAAGGAAGGATCAATACCTTTGTTAATTATAAAAATCCCTCTGCTAAAAGCCTCTACTTGCAACTGAAAAAGCCAGTCATCATTTAAAGGAAAATTTCCAAGTGGATTGCTTACTATTACAAAAAAAAGATATAAAAAGGTACTAAGAATAAAAGAAGCTAAAGGAAATTTAGAAAAAATATTCCTGATTTTCACAAAGTTAACCATAGATAAAATATATAGTAGCATGAAAAATTTAAGAAAATAAAAGAAAAACAAAGGGAAAACAAAACATTCTTATTTTTGGATAGTTAATGTAGAACAATCCTCAATAACTTGACATAAACTATATAATATAGTGAATAAATATAAAGGAAAGGTGACAACATGAAGATGATTACATTGTATTCGTGGGAAGAAATGGCAGAAATGATAGAGAAAGACCCTTCACTGATTCCTAATTTCCCAACAATCATAAACA
>CAYOCN010000015.1:0-11548 GCA_964402525.1 uncultured Candidatus Saccharibacteria bacterium
TGATGGTGTGAAAACCGCAACTGTATACAAGTTAAAGGGTAAATAAAAAAGTTAATCCCCTTTGCTTTTTGAGCTCCGGGGATTTTTAAGTTTACATATAACAGCCTCTATCTGTATTTCTACAGTGACCACCCATGTCGCACCAAGTGCAACCACATTCGCAGTAGCTATGCTTTTGTGGTGTTGGTTTTGTCTTTTTTTTAAGTTCTTCAGAGGTTGCCAACCTCCACTGTTCAGGTCCCGTGCCTTTGGTTTTAACAAATAAGTTTTGGTTGCCCTTCAACTTCAAAATGTAACGTATCTTATTTTGTGTAATGATACGATCTTGTCTCACTAACAACAGGTACAGCTGATGTACCGTGTGTGAGCCTCTATCTTTGAGTATCCGTATTATCAAAGTTTTTCTTGCTTCTACATCCATTTTCTTCTCCTTATCTGATTTTATGGATTATTTTTCTAATTTGGAGAACTATAGGATATATTTAGCGTAGTGTCAATTATTTATTTGAATATAGCTTCTCCACTTTTTCCCAATCCACAACATTCCACCAGTTTTCAACAAATTCGTTTCTGCGATTTTGATATTTTAAATAGTAGGCGTGCTCCCAAACATCAACCACTAATAAAGGTGTTTTCCCATTTTTTAAGGGATTAGCTTCGTTTGCAGTTGCTTCAATTTCTAGGTTTCCTTCCGAATCTTTTACCAGCCACACCCAACCGCTTCCAAAATGTGCAATAGCTGTAGCGGAAAAGGTTTCTTTAAAGCTATTAAAATCTCCAAATGTTTCTTCAATTTTAGTTTTTATTTCTCCCACAGGTTCTTTATTAGAAGTTGCAGTTAGTAATGCCCAAAAAAAGCTGTGATTAAAGTGTTGCCATCCGTTATTGTTTACTGCTTTTTTTATATCTTCTGGAATATTTTCTCCATTTAAAAGTAATTCATCTAATGTTTTTTCGGCAAGTTCTGGATATTTTTCTAATGCAGCATTTAATTTTGTAACGTATCCTCCGTGGTGTTTGTTGTAATGTATTTCCATTGTTTGTGCATCTATGTATGGTTCTAAAGCGTTAAATTCATATGAGAGTTTTGGAAGTTCTTGTTTCATTGTTAAATTATGTCAATCAATTGGTGTGATGTAAAATAAATTTAGGTTGTTGCTTATGAATTTTAAAATATCTCATGTAAAAAACTTAAAACTTTGGTTGTTGTTTTTAATATTTGTGGTGGCAATTTTTCAACGACTCCCCTACTTCACCGCTATTAGTAAAGATGTGGACTCTTATAAGTTTGCTATTACTGATTGGATTGCTGGCGTGAATCCTTACTTACGAACAATTGAAACTTACAAAGTTAACGCGGTTCCTGGTGATCATGGTTACGCTTATTTGCCTGGATTACTTTATACATATGGGTTTTTATATTTAATAGGTTTGGTTACACATTTACCATATCAAGTACTCTGGAAAATTCCTGTGTTATTAGCTGATATTGGGGTTGGAATTTTGCTTGTTAAATTCTTTTATAAAAAAAGTTATTTGGCTTGTGTTTTTGCTTTGTTATATTGGCTTTTTAATTCATATTCTATGTCTAGAACCGGTTACACTTATTTTGAGCCTATCCCTGTGTTTTTTATGTTTTTGGCACTTTTATATTTAGAAAAAGATGAGGTTATGTCTGGAGCTTTTTACGCACTTTCTATTGTGTTTAAAACTTTTCCAATTGTATTGTTGCCACTTTTTTTAATAAAATCCAAAAATAGACCTAAATTTTTATTAGCAGCTTTTATTGTGGGTTTAGCTTTTTGTATTCCTTTTATGACTTCTGTTTCAAATTTTCTAACTTTTATAAATGGCTCTGTTCTTGTTCATGGAAATCGCTATATACAAGGACAACCTTTTTTATTTTATTTAAGTTATCACTATGACATTGAATTATTTCAAATTATTCCACTTCAATTTTATTCTTTAATGTCTATGCTTTTTGGGTGGGTATTAATATTTTTTGGTTATTTTGTTTTAAAAATTAAAGATACTTTTATTTTGTCAGCGCTATCTCTTTTAAATTTTTATCTTTTCACACCGGTTTTTAATAGAACTTATTTTATGTGGGCTTTGCCTGTTTTTATTATTGCAGCGTTTAATTTATATCCTGAAAAAAGTAAATTTCATAAGTTTGGTTATTATGGAATTTTAAGTGTTTACTGGATTTTTTGTTATTGGTATTTAGTTCAATGGGAAGATGGATTTCATATTACACGTCCGTAAATGGATAAAACATTCTAATAATGCATTTTTGTTGGCAACTTTGTTGTTGTTTTTAATAATTTTGCCTTTGTCCTTAAAGGTTAATTTTATGCAAAATGACGATTGGGTTTATTACAAAATGGTTAAAAATTTTATGAGTGGAATTTTTGTTTTAGATTCTATCTCAGCGCCCACTTTTTATTTGCAAGGTTTTGTTGGTGCTTTATTTTCCACCTTTTTTGGAATTACTCGTTTGCCTGTTTTAACTTTATTATTTTCGGTTTTAAACTTTTTTATTGTTTGTGTAATTATTCGAGATATATTTAAAAAAAGTGTTGTTACTTCTTTATTAGGTGGTTTATTATTTTTTCTAAATCCACTACATATTTATTCTGTTTTTGGATTTATGACCGAAAACTATTTTTTATTTTTATTTTTGTTGTCAATATATTTTTTCTTAAAATTCACTGTTTCTAAAGATTCCGGATATTTAATGTGCAGTTATATTTTTGGTTCTTTGTCATTTTTAATTAAGCAAGTTGGTCTAGTTATTCCTTTAGCCACTTCAATATATTTTTTGTTACAAAAACAATACAAGCAAAGTTTATATGGATTTTTGGTGTTTTTAGTTAATTTTGGTTTCTATCAATTTTTATTTCCAAAGACTCCTGAAATGTTTGAAAAGCCTTTAGTGTTTTCTAACTTTTTAAATTTTTCTTATGTTTTTGCAGTTTTTTATGGAGTTTTAATCTTGGTGGTGGCTTTTTTGTTGCCACTAATTTTTTCTTATATTTCCAGTGAATTTTCTAAAAAGAAATTATTAATAATTAGTGGCGTTTCTATATTAGTTTTTATTTTAGTAGGTTTGTTGTACCAACCCAAAGTTGTATCTTGGGGTGAATTTCCTTATTTTGAAAACACTTTCGAAAGAACCGGATTTTTTCCTAGAAGCTTTAATGGTACTAAATATCAATTTCGGGGAATTTACGATTTATATCGTTACTGGGATATTATTTCTAAAGTTTTGGTTGCAGTAATACTAAGTGTTTTAGTTATTTATAAACGCAAAAGTGTTTTTAATTACTTTTTAATTTTGGGTGGCTGTTACTTATTTGTAATTTTACTTTCACAAACTTTTTATGATCGATATATTTTGGTATTGATTCCTCTAGCTTTATTGTTTTTAATTGAGCATTTAAAAGAAACCAAATTTAACAAAATTTTATTAGGTGGTTTTTGTTTTTTCTTAGCGTTCTATGTTTATCAATTTTCTATGGATTTTGTGCTACTAAATAATTATATTTGGAATAAAGCCACTGAAATTAGTGCCACAACAAAAGTTTCAAAAAACTTTATTGGTGCTGGAACTGCATGGAAGTTTAATAATAATGTGGCTAAAGGATCTGAGGCTTATGAGTTCTCTTATGACAACCCAAAAATAAAAACTGGTTTAACTTTAATTGAAGAAAAAGAAATAAAATTTCCTCTTAGTTTTTTCTTAAATTCTAAGATATTTTTATATAGGAAAAATTAGTGATAGCATGTATTTATGACAAAACTTTCTTTTATCATTGTTAATTATCGAACTAAAGATTTATTGGAAAAATGTGTTACAAATCTTTTAAATGTTTATGAAAATAAAGAAATTATTGTAGTGGATAACGATTCAAAGGATGGTTCTGCTGAAATGATTAAGGAAACTTTTGGTAAAAAAGTTATTCTTATTGAAGCTGAGAACAACGGAATTTCTGCTGGTTACAACTTGGGTTTGGAAAAAGCTACTGGAGATTACTACGTATACCTTGGTACAGACGCTTTTCCCGACAAACTTTCTATTCAAGAATTATTAGATTTTATGGAAGACCCAAAACATAATAAGGTTGGTATTTGTACACCAAAATTAGTCTTGCGTGATGGTTCCATAGATTGGGATGCTCACCGTGGTTTGATAAGTCCTTGGTCCTCTTTTTGTTATTTTTCAGGTTTAAGTAAAGTTTTTTCAAAGTCTAAGTTTTTTAATCAGTATTTTTTAGGTTATAAAGATTTTTCAAAACCTCATGAAATAGATGTTTGTATTTCTCACTTTATGTTTATGCGTAAGGAAGTTATTGAAAAAATGGGTAAATGGGATGAAAACTTTTGGGTGTATGGTGAGGATTTGGATACTTGTTATCGTGCTCAAAAAGCTGGTTACAAAATAATGTATGTTTCCAATGTTGAAGTTTTGCATTTTAAGGGTGCCACCGTTGGAAGAAAAACTTCTGCGGATGTTAAAGCTAATTTATCGAGTTCAATTAAAAGTCGTTTAAGCAAAGGTTCTGTTATTGCTATGGAATTATTTTATAAAAAACATTTGGTTAAAAAATATCCTATTATTGTTAATCTTACTGTTTTCTTGGGAATATCTTTAATGAAGAAAATGCGTGTTTTACTTGGTAAATGATCTGGTAATTATTTCTCTAATTTTTTCATCTGTCATATTAGAAATTATTGTAATTTTTGGATGTTGGTTTTGGATATTTTCTAAAGCTTTTTTAACATCGTCTATTGTAACTTTTTTATAATTTTCTATTTCTTGCAAATGTTTAATTTCATTTCCGTGTAACCACATTTGTGAATAAAAATCGGCTCTCATAGATGTTTTTTCCATATCAAATAAAAATTCAGTAATTAAATTTGTTTTAACTTGTTCTAAAATTTTTACTTTAATAAGTAGATCAGCGTTATTTAAAATATTTTTAATTTCTTTTATACATAATTCAAATGTTTCTGTTGAGGTTGCACCCGATATTCCAACTGTTCCGTAGTTACCCGAAGAAAATGATGCGCAGTTTATTCTGTAGCTGTATCCCAATTCTTTTTTTATCTTTTGTACCACGGTGTAATCTATGATTTTGGATAAAACTTCTGTAATGTAATGGTTGTCATCTTCTAATTTATATCCGTAGTAATCAATTTTAAAATATGTTTGGTTAAGTTCTACTCTTTGAGAGTGTTGTATTATAAAATCTTTTCTTGCTTCCAACTCTATAGAATTAGTTATTTTTCCTTTTGGAATCTTTTTAAAAGCTTTTTCTGCTAATGTAAAAAATTCTTCTGGTTCTATATTTCCACTTGCCACTAAAATAAAGTTTTTGGCGTGGTTATTTTGAGTTGCAAATTCTAAAAGTGATTCTTTTGTTAATATTTTTACTTCTTCAAGGCTTCCTGTATTTAAACTAGCCATTCGTGAATTTGGGAATAAAGTTTTGTTTGATAATCTTCCTAAATATTTTTCTGGCATATCTACAGCTCTTTTTATTTCCTGTGAAATAATATTTTTTTGAGTTTCAATAGCTTTTATTGTTATATAGGGGTTTATAAAATTTTCTGCTAAAAATTCTAAAGCTATTTGAACATCTTCTTTTAGAACTTTTATCATATATAAAATATCGTCTCTGCTTGTTATTCCTAATACTTTACCTCCGAGTTCATATATAACTTCCGGATTGTTGTTTAATATTAAATGTTCTAACAAATGAGATGCCCCTATCTGAGTGGGTTTTTCGTAGTTACTGCCAGCTTTTCCTCTAAAATGTATTGTAATTGTTTCTACATCTTTACTTTGTATAACAAGGGTTTTAAGCCCTGATTTAAGGGTTTTTGACGCTATTTTCATAGTAGTAATCAGTTATTATATGCTTAAACTGCTGTTTGACAACTTTTATGCTTTGTATGTAATATTAATGTATATGAAAAAATATATCTCTGCCCTTATTATTTTGTTTTTTCTGCTAATTTTACCCGTTTCATTATCTTTTGCTGCTACGTTACAACTTACTAAAATAGGTGCCTTAGATACTGGTGGTAAATCTTATTCTGAGTGGTGGTACACTGGTCCAAGTCCTTTATTAGTTGGTAAAGCTACTTCTAACTCTGATGTAAAAATAAAAGTGGATAGAAAAGAAACTACTGTTAAATCTTCCTCATCTGGTGATTGGAGCTATCAGTTGGCAGTTTCTACTGGAAATGTGGTTGTTAATATTTCTCAGGGTTCTGAAGCTGTAAATTTTACTTTGCATTTAGGTCAATCTCTTCCTGCTACAACTGCAAAACAAACTTCTCAAAGTTCTGTTCCTAATACAGGTTCTAATCAAATGTTAGCAATAATGTTTGGTGGTGGTTTACTTTTGCTTGGTTCCTATTTGTACTTTTGGGGAACCGATAAAGTTAGAGCTTAGTTTCTGATATAAGTTTTGCTAGTTTTTCCAATTCTGCAAAATCTGCTTGTGGTCCTGTTTGTGTTGTTAAATATCCGGTGTATTCTTCTAAATAAATTGTATTGTCATGATGTCTGTTTCCGTTGTCATGGAAAGGATATAATTTCACATGTAAGTGATTTACTCCCGTTCCTTCAATAGCCATTCCCACTCTTTCAATATTAAAAGTTTTAGCTAATAGTTGTGCTACTTTTTTTGATGCTAATGTAATATCACTTAATGTTTTATCGCTAGTTTCAACTAGGTTAGAATCACTATGTGTTTTGGGAACTACCAGTGTCACGCCTTTTGTATTGGGGTTTATGTCTAAAAAAGCTAAAAAGTTTTCATCTTCCCAAACTTTAAAACAAGGTATTTCTTTATTTATTATTTTGCAAAATATACAGTCCATTTTTTTATTTTATTCTTCAGTTATAAAAATACAAGCTAACAAAGTAGTTATAGGGACAGCCATTACTAAACCTATGCTGCCTACTAATGTTTTTACAATTTCTTCTGCAATTATTTCAAAGTTTATTACCTGTTCATAAGGCATTGGGTTATTAACAAACATTAAAAGTAAAGGCATTGATGCACCCGCATAAACTAACACCAAAGTGTTTACCATTGATGAAATATGGTCCCTACCCACATTCATTGCTCTTAAGTATGTGTCGATAAAGCCTAATTCAGGGTTTGCTTTTTTTAATTCTTGTACGATTGAGGCTTGAGAAATAGTTACGTCATCTAAAACTCCAATACCTCCTATAATAATTCCTGCAATAACTAAACCTGTTGTATTTAAATTGTTTCCCATATACATTTTTAAAAACATTACTTCTTCCGATGCGGTTCCTGTTATGTTACTAAACTCTACAAATATTTTTGCTAGGATGCCTGTGGCTATTAAAGAAATTATTGTTCCCACAATTGATAAATTAGTCTTTTTGTTAATTCCATGTGATAAATAAAAGGTTACAGGTATTATTATTAAACTTCCCATTATTGCTGTTGTTATTGGATCTTCCCCTGCCAAAAGTTTTGGTAATATTATTTTAAAAATTACTAAAAACGAAATTCCCATTCCTATAATTGACATTAATCCCCAACCTCCACCAATAATCACAACTACTCCTGTGAAAATTAAAAATAAAATTAATAATTTATCCCTTCTAATATGATCTGATGCAAAATATTGGGCATTTCCTGTTTCATCAATTATTTTTGTTATTACAATTTTATTTCCAATATCAAATGTTGTTGTAGTATTTGCTATAATTTTTTCTCCCGTTGTTAACTCTACTTTTAAGGTGTCTTTTGAAGTAATCTCTATAATTTTTCCTTCCACTAAATTTT
The DNA here is from genome assembly GCA_964402525.1 of uncultured Candidatus Saccharibacteria bacterium. Taxonomy (GTDB): domain Bacteria; phylum Patescibacteriota; class WWE3; order UBA101185; family UBA10185; genus CAYOCN01. The sequence continues at coordinate 7,839 of CAYOCN010000015.1, forward strand.
GTGGGGTTTGTGCAAATACGTTTGAAGTATGTAATCCACAAAAAATCACAATAGCTATTAAAGATATTAATATTTTTATTTTATGCATGTTTTTGAAAAACCAGATATTTATTGGATTTATTATCTTTTCCGTCATTTTCAAACTCTTTTAATAATTTAAAATTATTTTTTACCATATTACTTTTAATTTCTTTTAATTCTTTTTCATCGTAGTGGTGACAGTATCTGTGAACGTTTTCAAGGTTATTCCATCCAACAAAATAATCATTTTCTTCCAAATTCTCTGCTTTTATAGAATTTTGTTCTAAAACATTCCAAAAAGTTAAAACTAATATTCCGTTATTATTTACAAGTTTATTAAGTTGGTTAAACCAGTTTTCTCTAAAAGATTTTCCAGGTAAATGATGCGTAATTCCAAATACTACAACCAAATTAAACTTATTTTCTATGGATTCTAAATTGTTAAAAATATCTAATAATTCCCATTTTCCATCTGGGAATTTTGTTTTTGCTTCGTTTAACATGTATTCGTTGTTATCAACGCCAGTATATTTTATGGGTAGTTTTTTATTTAAAAACTCGTAAAATCTTCCATTTCCACAACCAATGTCTAATACCGAAATATTTTTAGTTTGTGTAAAATTTTGTGTAATTGTTTTAACTATTGTTTCCCAGCCACGCCATGCACTTTGACGTGTTTTGGAAAAATCGGTTTGAATTGTTTTATAGAAATCGCTGTTTAATTTAATGAGTTCTTCTATTTTTTGTGAGTCCATGAGAGTTTAAAATCTTTCTAAAAGTTCTTTGTTTCCAAGGAAAAATAACACGGGTTCGCCAATTATGTATTTGTCATCATCCCAAATGATTAATCCTTCACCTTCACGACAGGCGATTACATTTACAGTTTTTGATCGAGTTTCCAACTTTTGGTCTATTTGCTCGTTTACACCTTCTTTTTCGTAATGAGGATAAAATTCAAAATTAACTAAATTTAATGCTTGTCTGCTTTCAACTTCTGGGGTCATTATCATAGCTCCTGCGCTTGTTCCAATTAAAACTTTTCCGGATTTTACAAAATTGGTTATTTTTTCTTTAAATCCATGTTTGATTATAGAATCTAAAAAGCTTAGGGTATCACCACCAGACAAATATATTACATCTCCGCTGAAAACTGCATCTTCAATGTTTGAATCGTATTCTGTTTCTAAATCAAAATATGAAATGTGGGTGTAACCTAAACCGCCAAACCAATCTTTAAATTTGTTAAAGTATTTTTTATCAGGATCAGGGCTTGAAGGAATATACGTAATTCTGGAATTTTTGTCTAAAATTTCCACTAATTCCGCGTCGATTAATTCGTTTTTTTCGTGTCCGTCTGTGCTGTATAAAACTAGTTTCATAAATTCTCCGAACTAGCCTATTATATATCAGCATTTGCTATTTGGTAATGCTCCATTTAATATTCCTGTTATGAGTACAAATTTCACCAAAAAACGTGACTTTACTATGAAACCCATTAGAACAATGTCGGGGGTAACTCCTGTGGCTGTTTTAACAAAACCGTTTCCTTGTCCTGGAAGATGTATATTTTGTCCAAACGACCCAAATATGCCTAAAAGTTATATATCCAGCGAGCCGGGCGCACAGCGAGCCACAGCTAATCATTTTGACCCCTACCTGCAAACTTACAATAGAATGTTGGCTTACGAAAATATTAAACATCCCACCGATAAAATTGAATTAATTATTTTAGGTGGTAGTTGGACTGTTTACCCTGAAAAGTATCAGGTGTGGTTTATAAAACGATGTTTTGAAGCAATGAATGTTGAAAAGGTTGGTGACGTTGTTTTACGTGAGTCCCCCATCGAAATGGAAAGTACTAGCGTTACGGATGTTTGGGCCGAACTATTTAAAGAACATAATAAAAATGAAAATGCTGCGCATAGATGTGTTGGTTTAGTTGTGGAAACTCGTCCTGATTTAATTACAAAAGATGAAGTTGTTAGATTGCGTAAACTTGGCGTTACAAAAGTACAAATGGGTGTGCAGTTTTTAGATGATGCTGTTTTAGAAAAAAATAAACGAGGTCATACTGTTGATCAAGTTATAAATGCTTTTAAATTATTACGTAGTGCTGGTTTTAAAATTCATGTTCATTGGATGCCCAACTTATATGGTTCCACTGTGCAACAAGACATTGCCGATTATAAAAAACTTTTTGATGATGTTAATTTTAGACCTGACGAAGTTAAGGTTTATCCTTGTTCTTTAATTGCGGGCACTGAACTTGTTGAATACCACGAAAAGGGTTTGTGGAAACCTTATTCCGAGGAAGAGTTGCTAGAAGTGTTAACCGAGGTTTTTAAAGCCACACCACGTTACTGTCGTATAACTCGTATGGTTCGTGATATTCCATCTGAAGAAATTTTGGTGGGAAATAAGAAAAGTAATTTTAGACAAATAGTTGAAAAAAACTTAACCGCTTTAAATATTAAATCTTTAGAAATTCGTTCACGAGAAATAAAAAATAAAAAAGTAAATGTTGATGATTTGGTATTTAAAACTTATTCGTATGATACTTCGGTTTCCAAGGAATTATTTTTTGAATACACCACTGAATCCGATGAGATTGCTGCTTTTTTAAGATTATCGTTGCCTTTTGATAAAAGTAATTTTCCAATAATTCGTGAGGTTCACGTTTATGGTCAAAGTTTAAATATTGGTGAAAAAGGCGATTCTAAGGCGCAACACTCTGGTTTAGGAAAAACGCTTATTGCTAAGTCTAAAGAAATTGCCAAGGAAAATGGTTTTAACAAACTAGCTGTAATTTCTGCGGTTGGCACAAGAGAATATTATAGAAAAAATGGATTTGTTGATGGTGATTTGTATCAGTTTGCTAACTTATAAATAAGTGTTTATAAATTCTTAAGGCCCCGCCTTTTTTAATATAGACGAGGCCTCGGGCTTACCTTACACTCTCTTTTGAATATTTAGCAGCCTAAACTTTTTTTACACTCAGTTTTTGTTTTTTCATCTGGAGCCATATCGCACGCTTTACATACACCTTCGCCATTTTCTTTTTGTACAAAATCTTTCATGATTTCAGATGTATCTTTAAATTCTATATTTTTTGGTAATTCAAATTTTGAATTATCTACATTCCATGCTGAACATTTGTAATCCATCTTTTCTTTGGTATCTATTATTTGTCCTTTTTCTTCTTTATTATTTTCTAAGTAATCTTGTGTTTCATTTTTTGTATCTGGTATATCGGATATTTTTGCCTTGATACCTGTTGGTGTTGTGTTGTTCCATGTATATACCCATTCTTTATCCATAATGGAGTTAGCTACTATATCCATTTCACCAGATTTAATTTTTGTTGTGGAAGCAATTTTATCTCCTGATGCATAAACTTCCCCTGTTGCTGTATCTAACTAAAAAAAAAAAAAAAAAGTACATTTATAATTTTTCCCTAACTTTAATAATTCTTCCATTGTCCCAGAAAAAGTTTCTTCATTTGCTGAATTGGTTTCTTTTGATTCTTTGTTAGTTTCTTTGTTATTTTGAATGTTATCTTTTTTGGGTGTGCAACCTGTTAAAGTTACCATCAATAAAACTAATAAACTTAGTGTACCTAATTTCTTCATTTATAAATCCTTTCAATCAACTAAACTACCCACAGTTTAATTTATTTTAATTAAAGTTCA
>CAYOCN010000016.1:0-9605 GCA_964402525.1 uncultured Candidatus Saccharibacteria bacterium
TTGTGTAATACCACGTTTCCACTTTCATCTCGTGTTTTTCCAGAATATCCAAGTAGTACAACGTTTTTGACACCAAAAAAGCTGCAAGTTCTAAAAATTGCGCCTATATTGTACAAACTTCTTAAGTTTTCTAGACATACAAAAATGTTATTCATGGCCGATCTAGTATAATACATTTGTGTACAAAGCTGTAAAGGCCCTTGGCCAAAACTTTTTAACTGATCCAAAAGTGTCCGAAAGGATGATTGTGGAGCTTGATATTTCTAATGGTGATTTTTTGTTGGAAGTAGGGCCCGGACCTGGATTTGTTACCCAACAAATAGTAGAAGCCTCTCAGGGTAAAAATATTTCTTTTACTGCGGTAGAGCTGGATCAACGTTTTGTTTACGATTTATCGGCTAGATACAAAAATATTCCTTATGTAAGTATTGTTGAGGCAAACGTTTTAAACTTTTTGCCAACATTTAATACGGTAGGAAATGTAAAAATAGTAGGATCGTTGCCTTATTACATAACCTCCCCCATTATTCATGCAATTATAAAAATGCAAAATCTCCCTGAAATTGTGGTTTTAATGATTCAAAAAGAAGTGGCTGAAAAAATAATAGATCCAAAGTCTAATTATTTATCTGCTTTTGTTCAAACATTTTTTGAAGTTTCTTACTTAACCAAAGTTTCTAAAGGTAAATTTAGACCAATCCCAAAAGTTGATAGTGCTTTAATAAAGTTAACAAAGCGTTCCACTCAAGAAGTTTCACATGATGAAATTGTTGCGTATGAAAACTTTTTGCACAATCATTTTAAGTTTCCGCGTAAGATGTTAAATAAAGTTTTAAGTAAGGAATTTATTGAAAAGCTTGGTTTACAACCTACCGTTAGACCACATGATTTACCGTGGACACAATGGGTGGAGCTTTTTAATTTGCTAAAATAAATATATGAAATTTAGTATTGTTATTCCCGTATTGAACGAAGAGCACTATATAGGTGTACTTCTGGAGTGTTTGGTTCACCAAATACACAAAGATTTTGAAGTTTTTATTGTAGACGGCGATTCCAAAGACAAAACTAAAGATGTAGTTTTGTCTTACAAAGATAGGTTAAATATAAACTTTTTAGAACCTAAACAACGTGGTGTGGCTTTTTAACGTAATTTTGGAGCTAAACATGCAACAAGTGATTATATTATTTTTTTTGATGCTGATGTTTTTATTGAAGAAGATTTTTTAGATAGGATGGGTACCTATATAACGAAACATCCAACTGTGGATTTTATTACAAGTCGCAGTGGTCCAATTTCCAAGAAAATTATAGATAAATTATTACTTTGGTCTTTCAATGAATTTTATCTTAATAATGTAAAGTTTATTAAACCAGGATCCTGTGGCGCTTTCATTTGTGTTAAAAAGAAATCATTTGATAAAGTTAATGGTTTTGATGAAAGTATTGTTTTTGCCGAGGATTTTGAATTGGCTAGTAGAATGTTTAAATTAGGTTACAAGTATTCCTTTTTAAGAAGACCAAAATTTTGGTTTTCGGTTAGAAGAATGGATAAAATGGGTCGTGTTCCATATGCACTGGAATTATTGAAGAATAGCTTGTACATGCACTTAAAAGGTAACATCAAAGATAAAAATATCATTAATTATGATATGGAAACGGAGCATTAATAGTTTTTGGAATTTAGTTTGTCCGAGTAAATACACCCCTGCATTTACTCGGACTTAACCCGAGTAACTTAATACTCAGGTCTCTCCTGTATAACCTCACCCTAAATATAGGGCGAATAGCTTACAACTCTAAAATATCGTATTGGATAAATTAAGTCAATGTTATACTCTGTTCATGCATAATCACATTGTTCAAACTAGCTATTGGGCTAAGTTTAAAGAATCTTTTGGGACCACTGTTGTGAATGCAGGAGGTGTTTACTACACAAAACATAAAGTTCCTTTCACGAATATGTTTTTTGCATATTGTCCTCGTCCCAATCCTTTTGAAATAGATTTTTCAGAAATTAAAACCTCCCTCAAAAAAAATAATTGTATTGGTATTAAGTTTGATGTTCCAAATGTTGTTGTGGGAAGTGATGAAGAAAAACCCGCTTTAGATATTTTACAAAAACATTGTGTTAAATCCCCACGTGATGAGTTTGCTAAAGGAAATGTATTGTTGGATTTAACTCCCTCCGAAGAACAACTATTGGAAAGAATGCACACAAAGCAACGCTATAACATTAGATTGGCGGAAAAAAAGGGTTTAGTTTGCAAAGAATATTCTAATGAAGAAGGACTGGAAAAGTTTTATCAGTTGTATAAAGGTACTGGTCAACGCCAAGGTTATTATTTTAGACCAAAATCATACTTTGAATCTTTATGGAATGTTTTTGGAAAAGAAGGTATTGCTCATATTTTAGTTGTGGAACAAGACAATATTCCTATGGCTTCTTGGATATTATTTGTTTTAGATGATGTCTTATATTATCCATATGGTGGTTCCGATGATAAATACAAGCCTTTGCAGGCAAGTTCTTTAATTGGATGGGGTGCTATTAAACTTGGTAAAAAATATGATTGTAAGCTTTTTGATATGTGGGGTGCTTCTGTTGATCCAGAGGATACAAAAGATTCTTATTATGGTTTTACCAATTTTAAAATTCGTTTTGGTGGAAAACACGTTAAATATTTAGATTCATATGATTTGGTTGTAAATCCTGTTGCTTATAATTTGTTTAATGTTGCCAATAATGTTCGTTGGAAATTATTGGACCTATTAAGATAAACTTCATGTCCACAACAAAAAATTTACCCAAAGGTTTAAATATTAGGCAATCTCCTCAATGGGAAGAATATTTTGAATCTATGGGATGGAAATGTGTTCGGTTACAAAATGGATGTTCTGTTTTTATTTTTAAAACTTTTTTTGGTAGTCTTGTTAAAACTCAGCGTACACCGTTATTAAATAAGGAAGATTTGGAAGAGCTTGATTGTGTGTGTTTAGAAAATAAAGCTTTGTTTGTAAAATTAGAACCTTTGCCTGATCAAAATTTAGAAGTTCTTACAAATCACGGATACTTAAGAAGTTATAATCCTTTATGCCCTACAACTACTCAAGTGATAGATTTAACTAAAAGTGAAAAAGCATTGTGGGATGGTTTATCTCATAGTGCAAAATATTCTGTTAATCGCGCTAAACGTGAGGGTGCAAAAACAATTGTTTATCAAAATCCTTCTGAAGATTTGCTTATAAAATATTTTGCTGTGGAAAAACAAACTGGTACTCAAAAACATTTTTATGTTCAACCTTTAAATGATTTATTAACAAGACACAGAATTTTTAAAGATAATAGTTATTTGGCGGTGGTTTACGATAAAGATGAAAATATTGCGGGTGGAAAATTTTACTTGGAGTATGAAGATACCATTTTATATTTGAACGGTGGTACCAGTGCCTTGGCGCGTAAAAGTAAAGCTGGTTTTGATTTAATGTGGGAATCTATTTTATTTTTTAAAAAAGCTGGTTTTAAAAAGCTAGATTTGGATGGCGTAGACGATGACCGTTTTCCTGTTTTCACTAAAGATTGGGGTGGTTTTTCTCACTTTAAAGAGAAGTTTGGGGGTTATTTAGTTAAATATCCCGTTCCCTATGTAAAGATGTACAATCCTATTTTTAAACTGATGTCTAAGATATACCCATTATAGTTACTATTTATTTGCAAATGGACAAATTCCTTGATATTCACACCAGTCGCAGTGCATACCAGATTTTGGTTCAAAATTTGCTTTTTTTATTTTTGTAATAAGTTCGGTTACTTCTTGTTTTTTATTTTCTATATCACGTTCTGTTCTTGTGGTTGTAATTTTTTCGCCTTTTTCTACGTAATAGTAACTTAGTTTTTTAACATCTAATCCCAACGCCTCTTTTGCGCCCATAGAATATAGCGTAACCTGTGAATCTTTATCTATATCAGCCTGCGGCTTAACTTCGCCAGTTTTGTAGTCAATAATTTCCACGCCACCTTCGGGAAGTCGGTCGATACGGTCAATTTTTCCTCTAAAGGAGTATCCGTTTATTTTTATGTTGAACCACTTTTCCAAAGCTTCATGTTTTATTTTTTCAGCGTGGTGTTTGTTGTAATAGTTTTCCAAAAGTTTTTTACCACTTTCAAATCTAATGTTCTGATGATTTTCGTCTAAATATCCCAAAGGTCGCCATTTGTTTTTATAAAGTTGTAAAAATTCTTCTAAAGATAATTCTTTACCAAAAGATTTTTTGGTGTGGTATTCAAACAAAGTTTCATGAATAGCTTCTCCAAAACTAAGAGCGGGGTTAGGTGGTCCTGGAATTTGTAAAACGTAACGATACTTATATTTGAGTGGACATGTTTCGTAAGTGTCGATTTTTGAAAAACTCCATGATTCCATAGCGTTTGGTTTTGTGGGCATTTTTGAAATATCTCTAAAACCTGATTGCATACCAAACAAAGATTCTTGGTTTTCTGGTTCAGATATTTTTACATTTGTAACGTCTTGAATTTTTAATCCCAATTCATTTAAATATCCACTTGGAGTTTTTTCTCGTTTTCCACCGTAATCTTTTGCAAGTGTTAAATACAGGTATTTTTTAGCGCGGGTTATTGCAACGTAAAATAATCGACGTTCCTCTTGAATATGTTCATCACCGGTTGGTAAAAATTCTTTAACAACTTCGTCGGGTAATTGAATAATGTCTTTTTTGTTGCGGGTAGGGAAGCGATCAGCCACCAGATTCACTACAAACACCACTGGAAACTCCAAACCTTTTGAGGCATGAACAGTCATCAAATTTATGGTGTCTATATCTTCAATTTCTGCTTGCGCAGGATTTTCCCCAGCTTCAATCATTAAATCCAAATGATCCACTAAATTTAAAATAGTGGGTATTTGCTTGGTATCACCGTAAAAACTTGCTTCAAATTCTTTGATCTTTTTTAAGAAAATATCCAAATTTTTAATACAAAGCTGATTTTCCATATTTTCGTTTTCAATAAACTGGTCAAGATATTTTATTGAATAAACCAACTGATACACAAAATCGCTTGGTGTTAGTTTTGTAGTTTTTTCTTGAAATCCCTGAATTTGTTCATAAAAAAATCTAATGTTGTTATCGTAAGATTCTTTAATTAAATCCCACAGCGCGGTTTTATTTAAGCGTGCTTGTGATAAAAGGTCTGCAATTGTTTCGTGAGGAATTTTTAAAGAAGTAATGTTTAAAGCTCTATATAAACTAATTTCATCTTTTGGATTTAATAAAATTCTTAAAACTGCCAAAATATCTCGAATTTCATCACGATCGTAAAGCCCGCGATTTCCTACCAGCTGGTAGGGAAGGCCATATCTTCGGAGGGCTAGCATGAAAGCGTCTAGGTGATTGTTGGCGCGGGCTAGTATTGCAAAGTCTTTATAACTATAATCAGGTTCTTTTGCTAATATTTCATAAATTTTAGCCACAACTTGTTCCACTTCTGCTTCCACATTTTCCATTTTAAGAATTTCTGGTTTTATACCGGCTTCGCTAACTTTACTCACTAATTCTTTGGAAATTCCAAGTTTTGACTCTAGCGTATCCGGATTATTGTTTTGAATTAATTTATAAGATGGATCTAAGATTTCTTGAGTAGATCTGTAATTTTCAAGTAGTGTAACCATTTCGGCGGCAGGATAATCTTCCATAAACTGCAAGATGTTAGAAATAGCAGCACCTCTAAATTTATAAATAGATTGGGAATCATCACCAACCACCAATAAACTTCTTTCGCCTAATTCTTGAGGGCATAACATTTTAATTAATTCATATTGGGCATAGTTGGTATCTTGAAACTCATCAACTAATACGTGTTTAAATTCGGTTTGATATTTTTTTAAAATGTTTGGTCTTTCTTTGAACAATTTAATTACCCAAGTTATTAAATCTCCAAAGTCCATTCGGGATTTTTCCATTTTTAATTGCTGATACTTTTCGTATACGTGGGCTAATTCTTTCCAGCGTTTTCCTTCTGTTTCATCACCTTTAAAGTTATTTGCAAATTCTTTAAAGTTTTCAGGAGAAATGTTTTCATCTTGAAGTCTTGAAATAAACTTTAAAATGGCTGAAATAAATTTGGTGGGGTTTCCAAGAGGTCTAAAATATTCTAAATCTAGTTTAAAAATATTTTTTCTAAGTAATAACCACTGATCAGGATATCCGAGAATTTTGTATGAAGGATCAAGTCCAATTTCTAAACCTTCGAGTTTTAATATTCTGTCGGCAAAATTGTGAAAAGTGCAAACCCAAGGTTCTTCATATCCCAATGGCATAACGTCGCCAATTCTTTCAACCATTTCGTTGGCGGCTTTTTCGGTAAAGGTTAACGCCAAAATTTCTTTTGGTTTTATGTCGTGTTCCATTATTAGTGATTTAATTCTTTCGGTGATAACGCGAGTTTTACCTGTTCCTGCACCTGCCACTACTAATAAAGGGCCTTTTTCATGTGTAATAGCTTTATATTGTGATTCGTTGAGGTCGGTTTTTTTCTTTGACATGTTTTCTTAGTATATATTATGATTTGGCTTTTTTAAAACCCAACTGTGTAACCTGTAGCAATTTAGTGGGTTTGGTGGTAATATTTTCATAGAATTTTAAAAATCTGTTCAGCTAAGGAGAGAAAAATGTATATTTTGGCGGGTATTGTTTTGATTATTTTTACTCTCTTACTTCTTCCGCTTCCTCTAAAAGCTTTTTCTCGTGATCTTCGCCAGAACCAATCATATTAACGTTTTCTATTTTTCCGTATAATTTTCCAAATTTACTTCTTACTGTTTCTGCAGCTTTTGAGGCGTTGGAAATATGTTTTTCTAAAACACTTAAATCTCCGTCAAATTTTTCAGCTTCCATTTTTATGCCAGCTAATGACTTTAATATTTCGTTGGCATGTTTTTGAAGTTCTTTTTGTTGGTAAGCCACTAACAATACTTTTAAAAAGTATGAAAGTGTATTTGGTGATGTTAATAAAACATTCTTGTGACGAGCATATTCTTCAACCTGTGGGGTATTTGTTATTAATTCGTAATAAACACTTTCAGATGGAATGTACATTAAAGCTTGGTCAGTAGTTCCTTCATCGGGCAAAATGTATTTGGAAGCTATTTCATCAATTCTCTTTTTTACGTCTTTTACAAATTCTTTTTTAAAAGCATCGCGTGCGGTTTGGTTTTCGGCGATAACCATTCCTTTAAAATTTTCCAGTGAAAATTTGGAGTCGATTGGAATTATTCCTTTATCTGTGAAAATAACTGCGTCGCATTTGTTGCCACCTTTAAATTCGTATTGTGCTTTGTAGAGGTCGGCAGGAATGGTGTTAGCTAAAATGTCGTATAAAAATTGTTCGCCTAAACCACCTCGTAATTTTGGAGATTTTAAAATATTACTTAAATCTTTAATATCTTTACCAAATTCCTCAATTCCACCAATTTGTTTTGACATGTTTCCAATTACATTTTGAGCTTCTGTTAGTCGATCCCAAATTAATTTGGTTTGTTTGCTCATTACATCTCGTTGTTGGCGCAATTGATCTTCTAAACTTGTTCGTTGGGTATTTAACTGGCGTTCAATAACATCCGAGTTTTTTTCCACGGAACCTTTCATATCTTTTAGCCACTCCATTAGTATTTTATTGTCGTCGCCGTTTTTTAAATCTTCTTTTAAATTTTTAAGTTGGTTTGATACGAAATATATTATTAAACCGGCCATCCCAATTACAAGAATTATCACCGGAAATATTGATTGAAATGTATTCATATGACTATTCTAACATTTTAAATTATCATTACTTTGTGCCTAAGTTCTTATATACAGTAATTTTATTTTGCTTACTTTTATGGGGTGGCTTTTTTGTTTTTATAACAAAAGTGACTCCTTCTAATACTTTTGTAGAAATAATATTTTTTGTGTTGTTGCTTTTGTGTTTAAGTTTTTCTTTTTCTGTGGTCATTTTTCTTTTGCGAAGATCCAAATATACTTTAGATGAAAAACAAATTTATAGAAAAAGTTTAAAGTGGGGGAGTTTTTTTAGTTTTATTTTGGTAGGTTTTTTGTCTTTAAGGTCTTTTAACATTTTAAATTATATTAGTATCGTTTTACTTCTTGTGGTGGTTGTGGCATTATACGTTAAGTTTAGGAGACGCTGACAATTATACCCAATCTTTTGCGGTGAAAGGAGAATTCCATGATTGATGTTTTGGAAGAGACTACTTTTCAAGATTTGTTAGCTGCTGGGGTTAATATCGTAGGTACAACTTTTAAGCTTGATCCGGATAAGCCTGACATATTAACAGCTTTAAGTCTTGAAAATTCTAATGGACGTGTTTATGTAGTGGCTAAATACGACAATACGTCTTTATCTAGGTGGTTATCTGAAATTGGCGTGATGACTGATTATAAGATTTACGTAATTTCGAGGAAAAAACCCTAAACTTAAAAAGGTGGTAATTTGTAAAAACTTACCACCTTTTTCTTTTATTAACCTTGTATAATAATATCCTTATGCTTATTGATTCTCATTGTCACCTTCCTGACAAAAAATATGGAAAATCCACTGAAGAAGTTATAAAAGAAGCCTTTGCTGAAGATGTTGTTAAGCTCATTTCTATAGGTACTTCTGTAAAATATAGTAAAGTGGCCTGTGAAACTGCCAAACAATTTGAAAATGTTTTTGCTACTGTTGCCATTTATCCTCACGAACATCGCCATGAACCCTTTGAAGGTTTAATAAATTCTCTACAGGAATTAGTTGATACTTATAAAAAAGTTGTGGCGGTAGGGGAATGTGGTGTTGATATATCTAATTGGGAAAATGCACGTCCTTTAAACGATCAACTTCAACTTTTTGAGTTACAAATTGAATTAGCTACTAAAAACAAGTTACCGGTATGTGTTCACAATAGAAACGGGGATGAACATGTTTTAAATTTATTACAAAAATATAAAAATAATAATTTACGTGGTGTTATCCACTGTTTTGATTCTAATTGGGAGTTTGCCAAAAAAGTTTTGGATTTAGGTTTTTACATTTCTTTTTCAGGAATGGTTACTTATCCTTCAAAACACGTTTTACACGAAGTAGTGGAAAAAGTTCCATTGGAACGTTTTTTAGTGGAAACAGACGCTCCATATTTGCCACCTCAGGAATATAGGGGTGGGGTTAATTATCCCAAGTATGTTAAAATAGTAGCTACGAAAGTGGCGCAGATAAAGCAAAAATCCTTTGAGGAAATTTGTGATTGTTCCTATAAGAACACCTGCGACCTTTTTAATATTTAAATATGTTTGCATTTATTTTAGAAAAATATGATCGCTTTATTACTCGCATATTAGAAATGACGTTGGGATTTTTAACTTGGAGTTTGTTAACGTCACCTGTTTGGATGGGTCTTTTATACCCTAGAGCAGTTGTGTACATGCTTACTTTTTTAACTGTTTACTGGTTTTTTTTAGCCTTAAAACACACCATTGGTTTGATATTCGCTTACTTTCGTTACACCAAGGAAACTAAAACTGACTGGCTTGAAGCGTGTAATAATTTAGATTTT
>CAYOCN010000017.1:0-8930 GCA_964402525.1 uncultured Candidatus Saccharibacteria bacterium
TTCCTGCTGCATTTATGGCATTTGCCTTATCCACAGTGTTTTGTGCAGGGTTTTCGGCCTCTTCAGCTGCTTCTGTGCGGGTTGAACGCGCTCTTTCGACATACCACTGATTTGCTCCCAATGCGGTTACGTTCATTTCAAGCTCCTTTTCTAATATTTAACTCATTTATACAAATAAAAGGGAGTTTTTTCTGTTAGATTTCTTACAAGTTTAAACAGGGGTTTTACTTTGTTAGTACAGTAAAAAAGCTTTTTCCAAACTTTCTTTGGGTTTCTACTACAAGGTTAGTTTCTTTTTTTACTTTTTCTATATCAAGTTTATCGCCATGAAAAAATATAATTTTTCCATTTTTGTTTAATATTTCTTCTAAATTTTTCATTAAGAATACGTGGGAAGTGTCATCATAAAATGGATCTAAGAATATAAAGTCATACTTTTTATCGGTGTTTCCTGCAAATTTTACGGCTAAGGATCTTACAATCTCTGACTTCTCTACAAATCCACAGTTTTCAACATTTTCTCTTATGGCACCAATAGAACTGTAATCTTCGTCTATAAAGTCACACCAAGCTGCGCCACGGCTTAAAGCTTCCAATCCCATATTTCCACTTCCAGCAAATAAATCCAAACAAACTGCATCTATGATATCTCCACCTATTATTGAAAAAACCGATGATTTAGCCACTTCTTGCACCGCTCTAAAACCTTCTACGGTTGGAGCTTTTAATCTTTTGTTTTTTGCAGTTCCGGTTGTGATACGAATCATGAGGGTATTATAACCTATTTAGGTAATTAGTATAATGTTTGTTGTGGTATAATTTTCCCAAGTGTTTTTTAAACCAATGAAGTAAAAAGGAGGAAACTAAATGAACGTTACTTACCCAGAGTTTTTACGTATGACTGATGAATACAGGGCAGAATTTTTCAAAAAAAATGCTGATACTGATATAGTGGTGACAGACATTTTTGTTGGACAAATGATCGTCTTTCTGGCATTCGTCAGGGATATATTAGGAAAACTGGATTTGGTGAGTTTTTCAGTCCAGCCTAACAAGGAAAAAAGAGAGTTGATGATAAAAATAAGCAGAGGCGGTGTCTTATGAAAACTAGCGAAGAGGTTGACCGCTCCATAAAGGTTATTTCGTTTATGGATTTTATATCTTGGGATATACTAGATATTTTGTATACTATTTCATTGGGTAAGTTTATTTTGACAGAGGTGGGACAGATTGAGTTTCTTTTTGTGTTGGCGTTTGCTAATGCTGCGAAACTCAAGCTAACCAATCTGGGTCACGGCAAAGTACTTCTAGGGGAGTAAACTCGTAGGGTTTCTTTTTTGTAATAGCCAAAAACTATCACAACAGAGGAGCCCTAATTTTTTAGTTATTTTTCACAAACTCACCACTTTTTACTTTTATTAATTCTTTTAACTTTGGGTAGGCGTCTATTTCTTTATAAATTTCTTGGGCCCAATTTTTGGCGTTTTCCAAAAGTTTCATGTTACTAAGTTCTGCTATTTTAAATTTTTTAAATCCGTGTTGCATGGTGCCAAAAATATCTCCAGTTCCACGTATTCTCATATCTATTTCCGCTAATTCTAGTCCGTTGTTAACAGTTTCTAAGTGTTTTAGGCGCTCGTACGATGAAGGGCTTTCGGTGCTCATGCACAAAAAACAAAATCCTTCTTGTCCCCCACGTCCAACACGTCCTCGTAATTGGTGCAAACTGGCCAAACCATATCGTTCTGAGCTTTCCACAACAATTACGGTGGCTTCAGGAACGTCTATTCCGACCTCAATAACTGGAGTTGAAACTAAAACCTGTATTTCGCCACTTTTAAATTTTTCTATTATTTCTTCTTTTTCTTTGGGTTTCATTTTTCCGTGTAATAGTCCCATGTTTAAGTCTTTAAACACGCCTTCTTGTAGTTTGTGAAATTCGTGTTGAGCGGCTTTTACGTTTTCTAGCGCCATACTTTCGGAAACTTCAATTAAGGGGCACACAATAAAGCATTGAACGTTTTTTTCGCGAACCCATTTATATGCCGATTCTCGTTGAGCATCTTTTACCACTTTTGTGTTTATTTTTTTTTTTTTTTTCGGATGAGTTTTTAGCGTGGTTATACTTAAGTCTCCATACAAAGTTAAGGCTAGTGTTCGTGGTATTGGCGTTGCGGTCATTGATAATAGGTGTGGAATTTTCGAGTCGGTTCCTTTATTTCCCAGTTCCAAAATTTTTCCTCGTTGTTCCACGCCAAATCGATGTTGCTCGTCTATTATTACTAATCCAATATCTTTGTATTCTTCTTTGTTAAACAAAATGGCGTGGGTGCCTATTAAAATATCCCAATCGTTGGATTTTGGTTTAATGCTTCCGGTTGCAAGTTCAATTTTTAACTTTTCGCCTAAAAGCATTTTAAAGGTTTGAAAATGTTGTTTTGCCAATATTTCAGTTGGTGCCATATAAAGTGTTTTTAGTTTATTTAAGTGTGTTAAATATGAAGCTATTACTGCCACCACTGTTTTTCCAGTTCCCACGTCACCCTCTAATAAAACGTTCATTGGGTGGGTTTTTGTTGTGTGATCAACAATATTTTGCACTGCCTCCACTTGAGAATCCGTTAGTTTAAAGGGTAAAATTTCAATAAATTCATCAACAGTTTTTTTGTGTGGTTTAAATATGTAACCTTCTAATTTGGTTGACCATTCGCTTTTGCGTTTCTCCACGTTTAAAAGTTCCACAAAAAGTTCGTCAAAAGATAACCGCTCTTTGGCAGCTTGAGCATTCTCAAGGTTTTCTGGAAAGTGAATTTGTTTTATTGCCCAATCTATTTTTGGAAATTCATTTCTTTCTAAAATTTGAGTTGGCAAAAATTCTTCCAAATCTGTTTCTTTTGACAAGATGTCGTTAATTCTTGCACGTAGCCACCTTGAGGTTACACTTGCCGTTTCCGGATAAACTGGAACTAATCGTGCGGTGTTTAAACTATTATCAGATTTTTCTTCTTGTTCTGGTGCTATTAAAGTTATTTTGTTGTTGAACTTCCCTACCTTACCGCTAAAGTAATAAGTTTTTCCAACAGTTAAAGCGGTTGATAAATAATGTTGATTGAACCAAATTATTTCTATTGGTCCTGTTAAATCAATGGCTTTTGCCACGGTTAACTTTTTTCCATTTCTTGTGAATATATTGTTAAGTTTGGCTAAAGTTGCTTCTATGGTTATAACGTCACCTTCAACCACGTCTTTAATGTTTTTTACTTTTGCAAAATCGTCGTATCTAAAAGGAAAGTGGTATAGCAAATCCTCTACTTTATATATTTCTAGTTTTTCAAGTAGTACCTTATACTTTGGTCCTACTTTTGGAATTGCGGTAATTGGAGAAGCTAGATTTATCATTTAATTAGATAAGGGAGAATTGACGTAGCAATTAAAGCTAACCCACTTAGTAAAACAATAACTTTTACAAAGAATTTTTGGGTGAATGTTTTTCTAAAGAACTTTCTAATTTTTTTCATGGTTTCTTTCATATTTTTATCCTTACTAAATTTTACTGAACTTTCAAAAATTTTCTTTTACCAAATTTTATTACGGTTCCTGTTTCAAACTCAAAGCTTGTGGCAGGATCTATTACCTTTTTTCCGTTTACCTCTACTCCACCCTGTTCAATGGTGCGTTTTATTTGACTAGCTGATGTTTCACTTCCTAAAGATTGTTTTAAAAATTCGGTAACTGATAGATGTCCTTTTACTGCTACATTTTCCATTTGATCATTTTGAATTTCTTTGTTTTGTACCGTTTTCTCAAAATGTTCCTGAGCCTTTTTTGCTTCTTTTTCACCTTTTAATACTTTAACTACTTCAAAGGCCATTAACTTTTTAAATTGCATTGGGTTTTCACCTTTTTCTATTTGTTGTTGTATATCCCATATTTGTTCAGATGGAACTTCTGTTAGTAGTCTAAAGCCTTTTGTTATTAATTCATCTGGATATGACATGGCTTTGCCGTACATGTTTTCGGATGTGTCGGCTAAATTAATTCCATTGCCTTTAGTTTTGCTCATGGTTATTCCATCGGGAGCTTCCATCATAATATTTGTGCGCACAAATTTTTCTTTATTTAAATATTTTTTAACAAGAGCGCGACCCATTAACATGTTAAATGTTTGATCAGTTCCGCCAATTTCCATGTCCACTTCCATAGCCACGCTGTCAAAACCTTGCATTAACGGATAAATAAATTCTTGTAATCCAATTGGATCGTTTTTAGCAATTCTTTTAGCAAACAATTCTCTTTCCACCATTTGTTGAACTGTGGTGGTGGCCATTAATTTAATTAAGTCGTCTAATTTTAATTTTGAAAGCCAATCATAGTTTCTTTTAAAAAGTACTGGGTTGTCACCGTCAAATTCAATTAGTTGCGCGGCTTGTTCTTTCCAGCCTTGTTTGTTTTTTTCAATGTCTTCGTCGGTTAATATTTTTCTACCGGTGTCTTTGTCGGGATCGCCCACTTTAGCTGTAAAGTCACCCACTAAAAATATTACTTCGTGGCCTAATTTCTGAAGTATTCGTAAAGCTCTAATTCCCATGGCATGTCCCACATGAAGGTATGGTCCGGTCGGGTCAAATCCTTGATAAATACGAAGGCGTTCACCGGAGTTTAGTTTTTTTCTTAATTCATCTTCGGTTGGAAATATTTTTTCGACGCCACGTGTTAAAAATTCTTCTATTAAAATTTTATCTGTGTGAACTTTTGCCATTAACGTTAGTTTATCACAAAATATTGAGGGTAAAAGTGGCTAAAGCCACAAAAAAAGTTGTGGCTCATTCCCGTTTGGTTATATAGGTTTGAGCCACTTTTGTGTTATCCAAATTGTCCAAGTCCTGCGAGAATTTCTTTCATTAATTCTGGATCGATTTTCTCTATAGGTTCGTTTCCAAAAACTTCCGCGGGTAAGCGCCATAATCTTTTATACCAAGGTACTAATGCTTTTCTAACTTTCCGTACCAAGGTTATCCTTTTGGAACCATCAAATTTCAATGCTTTAACCATTTCATGCTCTTCATTTCTGTTCGGGCTTACCTTATGAAATTTAAAGGCTTCGTCCACAGGCATGTAAACATCTTTAAAACATTGTTGCCCCACCTGAATATCCGCAGATACTCCTATGTGTGTTTCAGTGCTGTGGTGGATAACTATCCTTCGCACATTTGTCACAATTACCGTCATGTGGTTCTGTGGATTTGTTAACCTTCCTTTGTGGTTTCCCATAGTCTCCTTTCCGTTACATTAAGGTGATTCTTAAGTAATGGCGCTTCTTTACTATTTGCCAATCCACTACCCTTCCAATTATGGCTTTTGCGCTCTTTTCAGGTACAACTTTTATGGAGGATCCTACCTCTATACCGTCAAAGTTGCTAGTAACTGTTACCACTACTTCTCCACTATCTCGGTGATGTCTGACATCCGCCTTTTTTGTTACCAATTTCCAACCTTTGCCCTTTTCTGGAATAGCAAGGCTCGCCCTCATTGTTAACACTCCTTTCAGTTTGCTTTAGTTTTGAATTGTGGCAGAAAGAAAAATATGTGGATATTATGCCACAAAAAAAGAAAAAACCCACGATTTTTTATTTCGTGGGTTTTGGTGGTTATTACAGCAACGTAGTGTCACTAGGCATTAAGATAATTTTATATCTATATTTTGTATCCAGATCTTCTTTTGGTCCTGTTTTTCCATGATACACGACTTTAATTACTTGTTCAGTCGTCCCTCTTCGTTGTAGCAAATAACAACGCTCCGTTGATAAAATTGCTGTTGTGAGAAAAGTATCATTTTTACCTAGGGTAACTTTAAATCTTTTAACCCGATTAGGGTAAGTCATTGCAATTAAACTAGCCATTTAGTCTCTCCTTTTTATACAAATGTTGTGTAAATTATAGGCATCATGTTATCAAATTATGTTAAAATCATCTATATGGGTTTTAAGCCGAAAATTAGATTTAATCTTAAGAATAACCATATTTATCGTAGTACAAAAAAGCTTAGTCAAAAGCAGTTAAAACTTTTAACTTATTTAGCCACATCCACTTTAATTGCAATGGTTGCAGGATTACTTGTTGTTATTGTTACTATTGCTGTTGTTTCCCGTGATTTACCAAGTCCCGCAAGACTACTTGAAAGAAGTTATGAACTTTCCACTAAACTTTATGATCGCAAGGGAACCTTAATTTATGAAGTGTTTGGTGAAAAAAATAGAACTTTAGTTCCAGTTAAAGATATTGCTCCTTACGTTGTAAATGCCACTCTTGCTGCCGAAGACACTGATTTTTATCAACACAAAGGCTACTCTGTTAGGGGTATGCTTAGAGCTGTTAAAAATATGATATTTGGTGGAAGTTTACAAAGTGGTTCTACCTTAACTCAACAAGTTATAAAAAATACTTTATTAACTCAGGAACAAACTATTTCTAGAAAATTAAAAGAACTTATTTTATCGTTGCAACTTGAAGGACGTTACTCAAAAGATGAAATTTTGCAAATGTATTTGAATGAAACTCCTTATGGTGGTCAAAACTATGGAATTTACAGTGCTGCTAAAGCTTACTTTAATAAAGATCCAAAAGATTTAACTATTGCTGAATCCGCTTATGTTGCGGGTTTGCCTCAAAGTCCCAGTGTATATTCTCCATACAGTTCCGATCCCCAAGCTGGTTTAAAAAGAAAAGATTATGTTTTGTATTTAATGAACGTTAGAGGTTGGTCTGGCCCTGACGGTAAAAAATTATTTTTAAGTAAAGAAGATTACGATAAGGCTAAGGCAGAAGAATTAAAGTTTGATACCGCAAAAGTGGCTTTTAAATATCCTCACTTTATTTTTTATACAAAAGAGGTTTTAGCCGCAATGTACGGTGAAAATGTTTTGGAGCAAGGTGGCTTAAAAGTTACCACTTCCATTGATTCTGATGTTCAGGAATTAGCTGAAAAAATTGTAAAAGAAGAGGTTGATAAAGCTAAAAGTCTTAATGTATGGAATGGTTCTATGGTGGTGTTAGATCCCAAGACTAGTGAAATTTTGGCTATGGTTGGTTCTAAAGGTTATAATCTAGATTCAGAACCCGAAGGTTGTGTATCGGGAGGAAACACTGATACCGGTTGTAAATTTGATCCTTATGTTAATGTAGCCACTTCATTACGACAGCCTGGTTCCGCTATAAAACCTATAACTTATGCCACAATGCTTTCTCAAGGTTATACTCCTGCTTTCACTTTTTTAGATGTACCTACTCGTTTCCAAGGTTCCGCCCCAGACAAACCATATATTCCTGAAAACTACGATGGAATGTTTAGGGGTCCTATGTCTATGCGTAAATCGTTGGCTAATTCCTTGAATATACCTGCGGTAAAAGCCTTAAAAATAGCTGGAATTAATAACATGATTGATACCTCAGAAAAAATGGGTATTACTTCGTTTAAAGATCGAAGTCGTTATGGATTGGCTTTAACTCTTGGTGGCGGTGAAACGCAGCTTTTGGAATTGACCGGTGCATTTAATGTTTTTGCGGCAAATGGAATATACAAAAAACCAACCACAATTGTAGAAATTAAAGATTCTAAAGATAATGTTGTTTACAAAGATTCAACTGACAAGGGCTCCCGTGCTTTAAGTGAGGAAGTGGCTTTTTTGATTTCCGACATGTTATCCGATGATGGCGCTAGAAGTGATGTGTTTGGTGCTGGAAGTTTACTTAACATTAGAGGTCATACTGTAGCAGTAAAAACCGGAACTACAGACGATAAACGTGATAACTACGCAATGGGTTTTACTCCTTCTATTACGGTGGGAGCTTGGGTTGGTAACAGTAACAATGACAAAATGAATCCATATGTGGCCTCAGGTATTACAGGAGCTACGCCTATTTGGAATCGTTTTATGGTTGAGTATTTAAAAAATAAAGAAAATGAAAAATTTGAAGTTCCTAAGACTGTTGTTAAAACTGAAGTTGATTCCTTAACAGGAATGTTACCTGTGGAAGATTTTCCAAGAAGAACTGAGTGGATTGTAGATAAAACTAAACCCACCTCAACAGGTGATTGGTATAAAAAGTTTGAGATATGTAAAGACGATGGAAATATTGTAAATGAAAGTTGTAAAAACTACGGAGATACCACAACTCAAACTTTTATAAAAATAATGGCTGAAGTTCCCGAATGGCAAAGTTCGGTTGATGATTGGATTAAGAAAAAATATAGTGGTGAAAGCAAATATTTTCCTCCAACTATTACCACTAATTTAAAATATAAAGATGGTGGTGATGTTGATAATAAAGATGATGTTTATGTAAAAATTACCGGCATTAATTCCAGTAAAACGGTTTATTTGGATTTTAGATTAATTATTGAGGTTTCGGCGTTTAATAAAATAGATAAAGTTAAAATTTACAAAGATGGCGAAAAAGTTGCTGAGGATGGTTCACGACCATATGGTTATAGCTTTACTTTAAGTCCAAGTGACATTGGCAAGCACACGTTTAAAGCTGTGGTTGAGGATAAAGAAGGGAATAAAGGTGAGGATAGTGTGGAATTAAATGTTGTTGGATATTCTGTGGATAATAATAGTATTAGTGTTAGTAGTACCGACTATAAAGTTCTTCAATAAGTTTAAATTACCGCGTTATATTCTAAATTCCACGTTGTAGATTTCTCTAAGAGTTTTTATTAAGTTATCTCTAATTTCTTTTGGTTCTGTTGCAGAATATTCTATTTCCACCAATATTGATTTTTTATCATCTTTTGTTATATACTCTTCCATTACTTGAACGTTACTAATCCCGCCAAATTCTTTAATTGTTTCGTATATTTTTCCAAAAGATTGATCCTTATTTATTAATATTGAAAGATCCTGAGTTGTTTTGTTTTCAAATTCAGAAAC